>NZ_JAYRDE010000103.1:0-10844 GCF_041909575.1 Microbacterium sp.
GATCCTCGCCGCCGGCGGCGTGCTGGCCCTGGTGCACGCGATCGTGCGCGGCAACGATGACGGCTGGGACTCGGCCGGCGTCATCGCCGAGATCGTCTTCGGCGCGCTGCTGATCGCCGCATTCGTCTTCTGGCAGACCAGGACGGCGGCGCCGCTCGTGCCCCTGCGGCTCTTCCGCGACCGGTCGTTCTCGGTGACCAACGTGATCGGCTTCGCCTTCAGCTTCGGCACGTTCGGCTCCGTGTTCATCCTCATCCAGTACCTGCAGGTCGTGCAGGGCTCGACGCCGTTCGAAGCGGCGCTGCAGACCACCCCCTGGACCCTCGCGCCGATGTTCGTGGCTCCGCTCGCCGGCCTGCTCGCCCCGCGCGTCGGCACGCGATTGCTCATGGTCACCGGCCTCGGCCTTCAGGCCGTCGCGCTCGGCTGGATCGCGGCGATCATGGCGCCCGACACCCCGTATCCGACGCTCATCGTGCCGTTCCTGATGGCCGGCATCGGCATGGCGCTCGTGTTCGCCCCCTCGGCGACGGCCCTGCTGGCCACCCTCGGGCTCATCGACCACGCGAAGGCCTCGGGAGTGAACTCGACGGTCCGAGAACTCGGCGTGGCTCTGGGCACGGCGGTGATGACGGCGGTCTTCGTGGGCGCCGGCGGCGCCCTCACCCCCGACCTCTACGTCGATGCCGCGCGGCCCGCGGTCTTCACCGGCGCGGCGGTGCTCCTCGCCGCAACGCTCGTGGCGCTGCTCCTGCCGGCGGGCCGCAGCGGACAGTCGACGGATGCCGCGGCGCCGGCCGCCCGCGACGACGAGGCGGAGCTCCAGCCCGTCGGCTAGCAGTGGGAGGGGCGGTGGGTCAGCCGCCCTTCCCGTGGAGGGCGCGCGTGAACGGGCCGTCCAGCAGGAAGAGCAGGAATGCGGCGGAACCCACCCACGGAGCGAGCACGATGATGACGGCCGCGATGAGGAGCGCGCTGAGCGACGAGCGACCGTAGGCCACAGCATCCGCCGCCGACAGACTCGGAAGCATCGCCTCGCGATGGCGCACCGCCCACTGCCACTGCAGCCAGGCGAACAGGATGGCGAGGAAGAACGTCACGGGCATCGCCAGCCGCCCCGCGAGGAAGGCCGAGTACTCCGTCGTGAGATTCGTCGCGAACGGCACCAGCACGACGAACAGCAGCCGGGCGTTGTTGAACCAGATCATCGCCGTGTCCACGCGGGCGATGTGCTCGAACTGCCGCACGTGCACCATCCACAGCAGGCACAGCAGCACGAAGCTCAGGGCGAAGTTCACGAAGAGGTAGCCCATGTCGGCGAGCGCCGCCCACATCTGCGCGTCGCTGGAAACCTCGCCGATGCCGTGCGTCGTGAGATCGAGCACCAGGAGAGTCGCCGCGATCGCGAAGACCCCGTCGGTGAAGGCCTCCACGCGCACCGTGCGCTGCGTCGCCGCCGGATGCCGCCGCTGCCGGATCATGAGCACAGCGTAACGACCGGCGGGCGCGCGAACGCGGACTGGGAGGATGGAGGCATGGGCGGGACGGCGGTGCGGGCGGAGTTCGTGGTCGTGGGCGGGGGCGCCATGGGACTGGCGACGACCTGGCAGCTGGCCCGGTCGGGTCACGAGGTCGTGCTCCTCGAGCGCTACCGTCGTGGGCACTCCCTCGGCGCCTCGCACGGTGCGACCCGCAACTTCAACAACGCCTACGGCGAGGACCACTACCTCGACCTCCTGCAGGCTGCCCGGGCCGGCTGGGACGACCTCGCACGCGCGACCGGTGAGCCGCTGCTGCGCCTGCACGGTCTCGTCACCCACGGCGACGACGCGGCCGTCGTGCGGGTGCACGAGGCGCTGACGGCGCGGGGCGAGCGAGCAGAGGTGCTCACCCCCGCCACCGCGCACGCGCGCTGGCGCGGCATGCGGTTCGACGGCGCCGTGCTCTTCACTCCCGATGCCGGCGTGGTGCGGGCGGATGCCGCGCTCGAGGCCCTCGAGCGCGCGGCCGTCGCCCGGGGCGCCGACATCCGATCCGGCCATGCCGTCGTCGGCATCGAGGAGACCGCCGATGCCGTGCGGATCGCCGTCGACGCCGCAGGCGAGCGGTACGACCTCCTCGCCTCGACCGTCGTGGTCACCGCGGGAGCGTGGACGACGGCCCTGCTCGGCCGCACGGTCGCGCTCCCGCGCCTCACCGTGACGGAGGAGAGCCCGGCGCACTTCGCGCCGCGCGATCCCGGCGATGTCTGGCCGTCGTTCAACCACCTGACCGGGGGTGATGCACCGGGCCATGCGCCGCATCCCGGCCACGTCTACGGCATGCCCACGCCGGGCGAGGGCGTCAAGGTGGGGCTGCACCACGTCGGCCCGGAGGTCGACCCCGACCGCCGCACGCTCCGGACGGTCCCCGCGCTGGCGACTCGGCTGCGCGACTACGTCGCGGAGTGGTTCCCCGGGCTCGACCCCGACACCGCGGTGCCGATCAGCTGCACCTACACCTCGACGGATTCCGAGGACTTCGTGCTCGACCGGCGCGGGCGCATCGTCGTCGGCGCCGGCTTCTCCGGGCACGGATTCAAGTTCACGCCGGCCGTGGGCGCCGTTCTCGCGGCCCTCGCGACCGACGAAGCCGCACGGGCGGCGCCGCCGTTCAGGCTGCCCGCCTGAGCGGGCTCAGCGCTTGTAGTTGGGAGCCTCGACGACGATCTGCACGTCGTGCGGGTGGGACTCCTTGAGCCCGGCGGCGGTGATGCGCACGAACTTCCCCTTGGCCTTGAGCTCGTCGATCGTCCGCGCCCCGACGTAGAACATCGACTGCCGCAGTCCGCCGACCAACTGGTACGCGACAGCCGAGACCGGGCCGCGATACGCGACCTGACCCTCGATGCCCTCGGGGATGAGCTTGTCGTCGCTGGGCACGTCGGCCTGGAAGTAGCGGTCCTTGGAGTAGGACGTCTTCTTGCCGCGCGTCTGCAGCGCGCCGAGCGAGCCCATGCCTCGGTACTGCTTGAACTGCTTGCCGCCCTGGAAGACGATCTCGCCCGGCGACTCGTCGGTGCCGGCGAGAAGCGATCCCAGCATGACGGTGTCGGCGCCGGCGACGAGTGCCTTGGCGATGTCTCCCGAGTACTGCAGGCCGCCGTCCGCGATCACGGGGATGCCTGCCTCGCGTGCGGCGAGGTAGGCCTCGTAGATCGCCGTCACCTGAGGGACTCCGACGCCCGCGACGACGCGGGTGGTGCAGATCGAGCCCGGCCCGACGCCCACCTTCACGGCGTCGACGCCCGCGTCGATGAGCGCCTGCGCGCCCTCGCGCGTGGCGACGTTGCCGCCGATCACGTCGATGTGGGCGAACGACGCATCGGCCTTGATGCGGCGGACCATGTCGATGACGCCGGCCGACTGGCCGTTGGCGGTGTCGACGACGATGACGTCGACGCCGGCGTCGCGCAGCGCCTCGGCACGCTGCCACGCATCGCCGAAGAAGCCGATCGCCGCGCCCACGCGCAAGCGGCCCTGCTCGTCCTTCGTGGCGAGCGGGTACTTCTCGCTCTTGTCGAAGTCCTTGATCGTGATGAGTCCCGCGAGCTTGCCCGCGTCGTCGATGAGGGGGAGCTTCTCGACGCGGTGCTGCGCGAAGAGCGAGATGACCTCGCCGGCGCTGATGCCCACGCGGCCCGTGACGAGGCCCTCGCTGGTCATGACGTCGCGGACCTTGGTCCCCTGGCGCTCGAAGCCGGAGACGAAGCGCATGTCGCGGTTGGTGACGATGCCGACCAGACGGCCCTCGTCGTCGATCACCGGGAGACCCGAGATGCGGTACGTGGCGCAGAGCGCGTCGACCTCCTCGATCGTGGCGTCGGGGGTCGTCGTGATCGGGTCGGTGATCATGCCGGACTCGCTGCGCTTGACGCGATCGACCATCGACGCCTGCTCCTCGATGGAGAGGTTGCGATGGATGATGCCCAGCCCGCCCTCGCGCGCGATCGCGATCGCGAGGCGGGCCTCGGTGACGGTGTCCATGGCCGCGGACAGGAGCGGTGTCGCGACCGTGATGCGGCGGGTGACTCGCGAGGACGTGTCGGCCTCGCTCGGGATCACATCGGTGTGCCCGGGCAGCAGCAGCACGTCGTCGTACGTCAGTCCGACGAAGCCGAAGGGATCGTTGTGCTCCATGGGTTCTCCTGCGCTCGCGGCGCGTTTCTCGGGGTGGGCGACGACGGCCGGTGCGCGGGGACGCTCCGTACTCGATTCTAAGCGCCGCGCGGACCGGTTTGTTCCCGCGGCGGGAGTGCGCCGGACGGGGTGACCGACCGCGCCCGCGCCCGCGTCACATTCCGATTCGATAGCGGCGCGCAGCGATAAGTAGGCGAAACACGGCGGACACATTACAGTCGTAGCGTCGTTCATCACGGCCGATGCGACCCGTCTGACATCGGTGCGCGTGGTGCCGCCCGACTGGAGGTTCTGTGGGTCCTACGACTGTGATCGCGAGGAGATACGCCCGTTGGGCGGTCGTCCTCGTCGGAGTGCTGATGGCTGCAGCGATGGTGCTGCTCGCCTCGCCGACAGGTGCGCATGCGGCCGCCACCGCACCGGACACCCCGGGGGGTGATCAGGAGCAGACGGACTTCTACTTCGGCGGACTCATCCAGAACGAGGGCGAGCCCGTCCCCGACGTGGTCATCATGGTCGAGGGCGGCGGCTTCGAGGCCGAGACCATCACCGACGACGAGGGCAAGTGGCGCCTGTACGTCCCGGAGAAGGACGAGTACGTCCTCACCGTCGACGAGTCGACGCTCCCCGACGGCGTCATCGTCGACCCGGCGCAGCTGCCCGAGGGCATCCAGCCCAAGGACGGCACGACCGCGTCCTTCGACGTCGCGTTCGGCGCGACCGGCACCAAGATCGTCAACCTCTTCCTCGGTGAGGGCGAGCGGGTGACGACGTCGTTCTGGGACCAGTTCGCCGAGCGCCTCATCAGCGGCCTCAACTTCGGCCTGCTGCTCGCCCTGGCGGCCGTCGGCGTCTCGCTGATCTTCGGCACCACCGGCCTCACCAACTTCGCCCACGCGGAGATGCTGACCTTCGGAGCCGTGATCGCCCTGATCTTCGGGGTCAACTTCGGCCTCCCGATGTGGCTCGTCATCCCCATCGTGGTCCTCGCGGGTGCGGCCTTCGGCTGGAGCCTCGATGCCGGCCTGTGGAAACCGCTCCGACGCAGGGGACTGGGCCTCGTGCAGCTCATGATCGTGAGCATCGGCCTCTCGCTCGCGATCCGCTACACCTACCAGTTCTTCCTCGGCGGGAGCACGTACCAGCTGCCCGGCGCCGGGTCGCCCCGCGACGTCCACATCGGGCCGATCTCCCTGTCGTGGATCGACGTGGCGTCGATGGGCATCTCGATCGTGCTGCTGCTGGCGGTCGCCTACTGGCTGCTGCGCACCCGCATCGGCAAGGCGACCCGCGCGATCTCCGACAACCCCGGCCTCGCGGCGGCATCCGGCATCAACGTCGACCGCGTGATCCGGATCGTGTGGATCCTGTCGGCATCCCTCGCCGCCGTCGCCGGTGTGCTGTGGGCCTACTTCCGCCCTGGCGTCAAGTGGGACATGGGCGTGCAGGTTCTGCTCCTGATCTTTGCCGCCGTCACCCTCGGCGGCCTCGGCACCGCGTTCGGCGCGCTCATCGGTTCGCTGATCGTCGGCATCCTGGTCGAACTCTCGACCCTGCTCGGCATCCCGCCGGACATGAAGTACGTCGGTGCGCTCGCGGTGCTGATCATCATCCTCCTGGTGAGGCCACAAGGCCTGCTGGGTCGTAAAGAGAGGCTGGGCTAGGCCATGGATTGGGGACAGATTCTCAACAACACGGCTTACTGGCTGTTCAGCCCCGAGACGATCGCATATGCGCTCGCGGCGACCGGTCTCGCCGTGCACTTCGGCTACGCCGGACTGCTCAACTTCGGTATGGCGGGCTTCATGGCGCTGGGCGCCTACGGGTACGCGATCTCGATCCTCTCGTTCGGCTGGCCCTGGTGGGTGGGCATCATCGTCGGATGCCTCGCATCCGTGGTCTTCGCGATCATCCTCGGCATCCCGACCCTGCGCCTGCGCGCTGACTATCTCGCCATCGTCACCATCGCGGCGGCCGAGATCGTGCGCCTGGCGCTGACGACGCAGCTGTTCGACGAGTGGACGAACTCGGCCGACGGGCTCGGCGGGTATCACGCGGGCTTCCGCGCGGCCAACCCGTTCCCCGAGGGGGTCTACGGATTCGGTCCGTGGCAGTGGACGGCCGATCAGCTGTGGGTCCGCGTCTTCGGCGCGATCCTGCTGGCGATCGCGGTCTACCTGGTGTGGGCGCTCATGCGCAGCCCGTGGGGCCGCGTGCTCAAGGGCATCCGCGAGGACGAGGACGCCGTGCGCTCGCTTGGCAAGAACGTCTTCGCCTACAAGATGCAGGCGCTCATCATCGGTGGCGTCTTCGGCGCGCTGGGCGGCGTGGTCTTCGCACTCCCCTCGGCCGTCGTCCCCGCGACGTACACCACCTCGCTCACGTTCTTCATCTGGACGATCCTGCTGCTGGGCGGCGCGGCGACCGTGTTCGGTCCCGTCATCGGCTCGGTGATCTTCTGGGTGATCATGGGCTTCCTCGGAAACGTCCTCCCGGCGCTGGCGAACTCGGGCATCCTGCCCATCTCGTCGGTGCAGGCGGGCACGCTCCGCTTCATCCTCGTGGGTGTCGCGCTCATGCTGATCGTGATCTTCCGCCCGCAGGGCATCTTCGGAAACAAGAGGGAGCTGACCTTTGTCAAGTAACAGCACTCCCGAGTCCGACGCCGGCGGCGCCACGCCGCCGGCGACCGGCTCCACCCCCGCCACCGGCGCGGTCTCGACCGCGACCGGCAGCATCCGTCGTCCCAAGACGACCGGCCTCGCGAAGGGCGAGTCCATCCCGGGCGTCGCCAAGAACGACCCGATCATGGTGATCGACAACATCACGCGGCGCTTCGGCGGCCTCACCGCCGTCGATGTGAAGCACCTCGAGATCCCCCGCGGCGCGATCACGGCGCTCATCGGCCCGAACGGCGCGGGGAAGACGACGCTCTTCAACCTGCTGTGCGGCTTCGACAAGCCGAACTCCGGGACCTGGTCGTTCGACGGCAAGAATCTGTCGGGGATCCCGTCGTTCAAGGTCGCCCGCCTGGGCCAGGTGCGCACGTTTCAGCTCACCAAGGCGCTCTCGCTGCTGACGGTGCTCGAGAACATGAAGCTCGGCGCGACGCAGCAGAAGGGCGAGCGGCTCCTGTCGAGCATCATCCCGGCCATCTGGCGCAAGCAGGATGACGCGAACGAAGAGAAGGCGATGGAGCTGCTCGCGCGCTTCAAGCTCGACGCGAAGGCCGAGGACTACGCGGCCTCGCTCTCGGGCGGACAGCGCAAGCTGCTCGAGATGGCTCGCGCCCTCATGAGCGACCCGACGCTCGTCATGCTCGATGAGCCGATGGCGGGTGTCAACCCGGCGCTGACCGAGTCGCTCCTCGACCACATCCTCGACCTGAAGGACCTCGGCATGACCGTGCTCTTCGTCGAGCACGACATGCACATGGTCCGCCACATCGCGGACTGGGTCGTCGTGATGGCCGAGGGCCGCGTCGTCGCCGAGGGGCCGCCCGACACCGTCATGCAGGACCAGGCCGTGATCGATGCCTACCTCGGCAGCCATCAGGACGTCGACCTCGGCGTCGTGACCGGCCGGGTCGCGGGCGAGCTCGACACCGCCGCCGTCGAACTGCTCGCGGAGATCAAGGAGGCCGAAGAGGCCGAGATCGCCGCAGCCGAGGAGGAGAACAAGTGAGCGAGTCCGCTACCGCACCTGGCAAGCTGTCCACCACCGGTGCCGGCTCGACCGAGGATGCCCGGACCGATCGCGTGGTCGTGGAGGTCACCGACCTCTACGCCGGCTACCTGCCCGGGATCAACATCATCAACGGTGCGAACCTCATCGCGCACAAGGGCGAGCTGATCGGCATCATCGGCCCCAACGGCGCCGGCAAGTCGACGCTCCTGAAGGCGATCTTCGGCATGGTGAAGGTGCGCTCCGGAGAGATCACGGTGAACGGCGAGAGCGTCGTCGGGCTCAAGTCCGACAGGCTCGTGACCCGCGGCGTCGGATTCGTGCCCCAGACCAACAACGTCTTCCCCTCGCTCACCATCGAGGAGAACCTGCAGATGGGCCTGTACCAGGCGCCGAAGCAGTATGCCGAGCGTCTGGACTTCGTGACCGGCATCTTCGCCGAGCTGGGCAAGCGCCTCAAGCAGCGCGCGGGCTCGCTGTCCGGCGGCGAGCGCCAGATGGTGGCCATGTCGCGTGCGCTCATGATGGACCCGGCGGTGCTGCTCCTGGACGAGCCCTCCGCCGGCCTGTCGCCCGTCCGTCAGGACGACGCGTTCATCCGCGTCTCCGACATCAACAAGGCGGGCGTGACGACGATCATGGTCGAGCAGAACGCCCGCCGCTGCCTGCAGATCTGCGACCGCGGCTATGTGCTCGACCAGGGCCGCGACGCCTATCACGGCACGGGACGCGACCTGCTGAACGATCCGAAGGTCATCGGACTGTACCTGGGCACGCTCGGCACCGAAGGCTGAGAGACGGCCCGAACGCAAGAGGAGAGCGGATGCTGCGGCATCCGCTCTCCTCTTTCGTTCATGCCGTGCGCCTCAGGCGCTCCTGGATCGCCCTGATGTGGGCCCCGAGGTCGCCCGCGGCGAGGAGCCCCGGCCCGAGCGGACCGGCCGAGTCGTCGCCCAGCGGCGGCAGCGTGCGCAGGGCGGAGGCGACGGGGCCGCTCATCCGCGCGACCTGCCACTCGAGCTCGTCGTCCGCGGCGCCGGGAGACGCCCTCGCGGCGAGCACTGCGGCCCGCGCGGCGTAAGCGGCAGCCCCGAGGGCATGCGCGCCCATGTGCGCCACTCCGGAGGCCTGAGCCGCCGCGCGCGCCGCTGCGGCGCCGGCCGGAGAGGACGCGGAGTGCGCGGCACGTCCCGCGACGAAGCGGCGCCGGATCTCGCCGGCCGCGGTGAGGTCTCCCCGCCCGAACGCGCGAGCGCGTTCGATCGCGTCGCGCGGGCGCTCATCGGCGGATTCGGCTTCGAACAGGGGCAGCACGCGCTCCGCGCAGTCCGCCGCCCAGACGGCGAGCAGCCGTCGGTCGGCTTCGCTCAGGGCTTGGGGAGAGGCCATGATCGCACTCTTCCACACGCGTCCCCGGGAACGGGGAAGGGCCCCGGATCGCTCCGGGGCCCTTCGCTGTGTCCGTCGAATCAGATGTCGATGCGAACGAAGGAGTTGTCGTCCTGGTACTGGAAGACGCCCACGGTCGCCTCGGTCGGGTCGCCGACCTCGTCGAACGTGATCGGGCCGGAGTAGCCGTCGTAGTCGGCCACGCCGCCACCGAGGATGATGTCGGCGCACGCGTCGTACGTGTCGCACTTCTCACCGCCGCCGTCGCCGCCGCCCGAGACCTCGACCAGCTTGCCCGCGACGTCAGCCGCGTCGGTCGAGTTGGCCGCGAGCGAAGCGAGCGCGAGCAGGATGACCGCGTCGTAGGACTCGTTGGCGTACGAGAAGTCGGTCAGCTCGGAGTTGCCCTCGCCGGTCCACCACTCGTTCAGCTCGGCCTGGAAGTCCTCCGGCGTCGCGGGGCCGGCGGGCGTGGTGCCCTTGGCGCCCTCGAGGCTCAGCTCGGCCGGCCACTTGTCGTCAGCACCGAAGTTCTTCAGGTTGCCGTCGACGAAGTACAGGTCCTCGGCGGGGTAGCCGGCCTGCAGGAGCGCCGGGCCGATCGTGAAGATCTCGTCGAACGTGATCAGGACGATGGCGTCGGGGTTCGAGGCGAGCAGCGCGCTGACCTGAGCATCGAACGAGGTGTCGCCCGTGTTGTACGACTGCTCCTCGACGATCGTGCCGCCGGCGCCCGTGAACGTCTCCTGGAAGACCTCGTTGAGGCCGGTGCCGTAGGAGTCGTTCAGGTAGAGCACCGCGACGTTCTCGCGACCGTCCTCGGCGACCAGGTTGCCGAGCACCTCACCCTGGAGCTTGTCCGAGGGGGCGGTGCGCCAGTACAGGCCGTCGTCGTCCCAGTTGGTGAAGTCCAGCGACGTGTTGGCGGGCGAGAACACGATGATGCCCGCCGCGACGGCGTCGTCGAGGAAGAGCTTGGTCACACCCGAGGAGGCGGCGCCGATGGCGGCGGTGACGCCCTCCGAGATGAGGGTCTGGATCGTGGTCGCGTACGCCTTGTTGTCGGTGTCACCCGAGTCGCCCCACACGATGTCGTCCATCGTGAGGCCGGTGGTGTCGGCGTAGTCGTTGACGTGCTTGGCGGCAAGTCCCACGCCTGCTTCCTCGGGCGGTCCGAGGAACGACAGGCTGCCCGTCTGCGGCAGGATGGTGCCGATCTTCAGGGTGAGGTCGCGCTCCTCGGTGGGAGGGGCGCTGGTCTCGCCGCCCGTACCGCCACCGGCGCAGCCGGCGAGGACGAGGGCGCTGGCGCCGGCGAGCGCGACGACGCCTGCGAGGGCGGACTTGCGCGAGCGGGTGAAGACGCTCATATTGCTCCTTGCTGTGATGTACGACGGGCGCGGCGTCGGGAGCCGGCCCAGTGTCCCTAACCTAACCATCCGGAGCGTTCTGCAGTGTTGCCATTCGTTAACGATGTGTAACGGCTCGAAAGCGCTCTCTCACCGGCGCCGGCCCGGAGCCCTGGCCGCGGACGCCGGCAATACCCCGACCGGGTATATCCTTGAGGAGACGTACCCCTCTGGGGTATCCGAT
>NZ_JAYRDE010000104.1:0-10692 GCF_041909575.1 Microbacterium sp.
CCTCGTGGGTCACCACGACGCGCCCGGTCTTGCGGACGGACGCGGTCACCGTGCGGTAGTCCACGGGCGAGATCGAGCGCAGGTCGATGACCTCGATCGACACCCCGTCGTCCTCGGCGGCGGTCGCGGCATCCATCGCGGTGCCGACCTGCGAGCCGTAGGTCAGCAGCGTGACGTCGCTGCCCTCGCGAGCGACCCGCGCGAGGCCCATCGGCGGCGCGTCGGCGAGGTCGCCGTCGAGGTCGACCTCGCCCTTGGAGTGGTAGAGGCGCTTGGGCTCGAAGTAGACGACCGGGTCGTTCGAGGCGATCGCCTGGCGCAGCATCACGTAGGCGTCCTGCGGATTCGAGACGGCGATCACGCGAAGGCCGGACGTGTGGACGAAGTACGCCTCGGGCGACTCGGAGTGGTGCTCGGCCGCGCCGACCCCGCCCGCCCACGGGATGCGGATCGTGATCGGCATCTGGACGTTCCCGCGCGTGCGGTAGTGGAGCTTGGCGACCTGGCACACGATCTGGTCGAACGCCGGGTACACGAAGCCGTCGAACTGGATCTCGACGACGGGCCGGTAGCCGCGGAAGGCGAGTCCGACCGCCGTGCCCATGATGCCGGCCTCCGCCAGCGGCGTGTCGACCACGCGCTGCGCGCCGAACTCGTCCTGCAGTCCGTCGGTGATGCGGAAGACACCGCCGAGCTTGCCGATGTCCTCGCCCATCACGAGGACCTTCGGGTCGTCGGCCATCGAGCGGCGGAGCGCCTCGTTGATGGCCTTGGCCATGGTGAGCTGGGTCATCGTGCCGCCTCCTCGGTGTCGGCGACGAATCCGTCGAGGTAGGCGCCGAACCACGCGCGCTGCTCGTCGAGTCCGGAGTGCGGCTCGGCGTAGACGTTGTCGAGCACCGTGATCGGCGCACGCGTCACGGCGCCCTGCGCCGCGGCACGCACCTCGGCGGCCAGCGCATCCGCGTCCGCGGCGACGCTCGCCGCGAAGTCGTCCGGGAACTCCCCCTGCGCGCGGAGCAGAGCCTCGACGCGGGCCAGCGGATCGCGGCCCTTCCAGCGCTCCACCTCGTCCTTCTCGCGGTAGCGCGTCGGGTCGTCGGAAGTCGTGTGAGGTCCCATGCGGTAGGTGACGGCCTCGATGAAGGCGGGTCCGTTGCCCTTCCGCGCGTTGTCCACCGCCCAGCGCATCGCCGCGAGGCACGCGAGGACGTCGTTGCCGTCCACGCGCATGCTCGGGATGCCGAAGCCCGGCGCGCGACCGGCGATCGGGAACTTCGCCTGCACCGAGACGGGCTCGGAGATCGCCCACTGGTTGTTGGAGCACACGAAGACGACGGGCGCGCCATACGAGGAGGCGAACACCATCGCCTCGTTGACGTCGCCCTGGCTCGAGGCGCCGTCGCCGAAGTAGGCGGCTGCGACCTGATCGGTGCCGTCCCGCTGGATGCCCATCGCGTAGCCCACCGCGTGCAGCGACTGCGCGCCGATGATGATCTGCGGAGTGGCGGTGTTGATGTCGAAGGGGTTGTAGGTCGAGTGCTCCTCGCCGCGCCATGCGAGCACGTAGTCCGCGGGCTTGCCGCCGCGGGCGTAGACCACGCCCGTCTCCCGGTAGCTCGGGAAGGCGAAGTCGTCGGCGCGGAGGGCGCGGGCGGTGCCGATCTGCGTGGCCTCCTGGCCCTGGCACGGCGGCCAGAGGGCCAGCTGACCCTGGCGCTGGAGGGCGACGCCCTCGGTGTCGATGCGGCGCAGGAGCACCATGTCCCGATACAGCGCACGCAGGGCCGCGGCATCCACATCCGCCACCCAGCGGTCGAGCTCGGCGTCGGCGATGCGCTCGCCATCGGGGGTGACCAGCCGTGCGACGTCGTCGGTGTCGGTCGCGAGATCGGCGGTCGGAGTCAGGGTGTGCGTCATCGTCATCACTCCTCGGTGCAACCCTCCCTCGTGAGGAGAGGCGTCGTGGTCGCCGACCTCTTCGCCGGCTCCTTCGAGGCTACGTCCGCATCGCACCTCGCTCAAGCATCTGCGATCCGCCTGAGCATGTTGACAACTCGCATGCCATCAGACCGTGCTAACGTTTCGCACTATGAGTGCCCTCGATCACGTCGACCTCGAGCTGCTGGCCGCCCTCTCCGCCGACCCCCGCGCGACCGTCGTCGCACTCGCGGAACGGCTCGGGCTCTCGCGCAACACCGTCCAGGCGCGCATGGCCCGGCTCGAGCGCTCGGGCGTCTTCCTCTCGTACGAGCGGGCCATCTCGTCCTCGTCGCTCGGCTACCCGATCGAGGCGTTCATCAGCGTCATCGTGCGCCAGGCGGAGCTTCCTCGCATCACCTCGGAGCTGATGCGCGTGCCCGAGATCGTGCAGGCCCACGGGCTGTCCGGTCAGGTGGACCTCCTCGTCCGCGTGGCCTGCCGCGACACGCAGCACCTGTTCGACACCGACGCGCGCATCCTGGCGATCGAGGGGGTCGAGCGCACCGAGACGTCGCTCGTCATGGGCGAGGTCATCCCCCACCGCGTCAAGCCGCTGATGGAGCTGGCGCGCCGCGAGCCGTAGGTCGTTCGCTACGGCAGGGGGACGGATGCCGCGGCAGGCGCCCGTTCGACCGCCGGCGCCGACCGCAGGTCGTCGACTTTGACGAGCACGACGCCCGCGAGGATCAGCGCCCCGCCGGCGAACTGGATCGGGGCAGGCACCTCCGCCAGGAAGATCCAGGCGAAGCCGAGCGCGAACAGCACCTCGGACAGCCCGACGAACGAGGCGACCCGCGAGCCGATGCGCGGCACGGCCATCACGCCGAGGGCGTAGCCGAGGGTCGTCGCGACCGCCGCCACCCACAGCAGAGGCACGAACCAGGGCACCGAGACGCCCCCCAGCTCGACCGAGACGGCGGGCGCCTCGAACGGCATGATCCCCACCAGGCACAGCAGGCCCATGATCGCGGCGCCGACGAGCAGCCCGCTCGCCGCGAGTGCGAGCGGCGGAAGGTCGTCGCCGGCCCGCTCGGAGATGACGAAGTACGCGCAGACGCAGACGGCCGCGGCGAGGGCGAGCAGCGTGCCGATCAGGTCGAACGAGGCGCCGGAGATGTCGACGACGAGGATGAGTCCCAGCACGGCGACCGCAGAGCCCCACAGCACGAGCGAGGACGGGGCCCTGCGCGTGCGCAGCCACACGAAGGCCACGAGCATGACCGGGGCGAGGTACTGGATGAGCAGCGCCACGGCGACCGGCATCCGCTGCATCGCCGAGAAGAAGAAGAGCTGGCAGCCGAGCACGGGCATGAGTCCGAAACCGGCGATCAGCCGCCAGTGGCGGCGGAGGAAGCCCGGCTGGCGACGGATGGCGCGGAACACCGCCGGCGACAGGATGAGGCCCGCGACGCCCATGCGCACGAGGAGGGCCGCGCCGAGCGACCAGCCCGCCTCGAGCAGCGGCTTGATGAACGGTCCGCTCGACGAGAATGCGAGGGCGGATGCGACGGCCATGACGAGCCCGGTCGTGCGCACGCGGGAGGATGCCGCGATCGGCGCGATCACGGGAAGGGACGCGGTCGAAGCGGTCATGGGCGGCATCCGGCTGTCAGGGGTCAACTGTGCTTACACTGGTGACGGTACCGAATCGGATGTCAGGAGTCAACATGGTTTTCATCCATGACACGAAACGCACGCTGATGATGGTCGTCGATCTGGTCAACACGCTGCCGGGCTACGACGACGAGGACGCTCTGCAGACCCCCGACGACCTCGCTCGATTCCTCGTCACGAACCCGTACACGGGGGTCGTCCGCACCGATGAGGCCGAGGTCGCAGAGGTGCGCGGGGTGCGATCGCGACTGCGCGAGCTGTGGGAGGTCGACCGCGAGGGCGCGGTCCCCCTGGTCAACCGCATGCTCGCGGACGGTCAGGCGCTCCCCCGGCTCGTGATCCACGACGAGTACGACTGGCACATCCACGCGACCTCCGACGACTCGCCGCTGGCGACTCGCATGATGGTGGAGGCCGCGATGGCCTTCGTCGACGTCATCCGCTCCGACGAGTACGACCGCATCCGGGTCTGCTCCGCCGACGACTGCGACTCGGTCTACATCGACTACTCGAAGAACGGCTCCAAGCGCTACTGCGACACCGGCAACTGCGGCAACCGCATGAACGTCATCGCGTACCGGGCGCGGAAGGCGCGAGAAAGCGCCTGATCGCCTGGGCCGCCGGCGCCGGCGTCTCGTAGTGGATCAGGTGGCCGACGTCGGCGATCTCGACGAGCTCAGCCGACGGGAACATCGTCGCAAGCCGCCGCTCCGCCTCGATCGGCGTGATGTCGTCGCGGACCGCGGCGACGAGCAGGGTCGGCTGGGCGATGCGGGGAGCGAACTCGCGCACGTCGTGCGAGACCGACGCGAGGAAGGCGTCGTGCAGCACGTCGCGGTCGGCGAAGCGCGAGAAGTACGTGTCGTGCTGGTCGTGGATGAAAGTGCGCAGGCCCGGATCCTTCGTCTTGGCCATCGACTCGCTCATGACGCGCACGATGAGGCCGTTGCGCAGCAGCGCGTCACCGAGCCGCTTCGGCAGACGGGCACCGGCCCAGTAGTAGAACACCGCGAGGCGCGTGAGCAGGCCTCGCGGACCCTCGAGCGCGGGGGCCCCGATGGGATTCACGAGCACCACGCGGGGCGTGTCGAGCCCGCCGGCGACCGCCGCGGAGACGACGATCGACCCGAACGAGTGGCCGAGGATCACCGCCCCCGGCGCCACGGCGGCGGCGAACTCGGTCAGCCATCCCGCGTACGCGTCGAGATCGTGGCGCACGCCGGGAAGCGGCGGGGTCTCGCCGAAGCCGGGCAGGTCCGGTGAGATGACGCGAACGTCCGGCAGATGCGCGACGACGGGCTCGAGCCCGTGGTGCTCGCCCCGGAAGCCGTGCACGGCGACGACGGTGGTCGCGGCATCCGCCGGTCCGTAGACCCAGTACGCCGTCACGCCGCCGCCGATCGCGACCTCGCGCCGCTCGACGGGGATCGCATCGAGGAGCGGGGCATACGGGTTCGCGGGGGCCACCCCCCGATTCTACGAGGCGGCCGCGGTGCGCCTGCGGCGTCGTGTCGGATGCCGCGCATACCGTGATCGGCATGGAGCACTGGCGGGCCGAACCCCTCGCGCTCTTCGACGTCCCCGAGTGGGTGCGCGTCGTCGGGGTGTTCGACCTCGAGACCACGGGGATCGACGTCGCGTCCGACCGGATCGTGACGGCTCATGTCGGCTTGCTCGATGCATCCGGAGCCGTGCTGAACGCGCGCGACTGGCTCGCCGATCCCGGCGTCGAGATCCCTGAGGGCGCGGCGGCGATCCACGGCATCTCGACCGCGCACGCCCGCGCGCACGGCCGTCCGGCGCCGCAGGTCGTCGGCGAGGTCGTCGCGGCGCTGCGGGGCCTGCTCGAGGCCGGCATCCCGGTCGTCGCCTACAACGCGCCGTACGACTTCTCGCTGCTCAAGCACGAGGCGGTGCGGCACGGGATCGATCCGATCCTCGACCCCTTCCCCGTCATCGATCCGCTCGTGGTCGACAAGGCCTACGACCGGTGGCGCCGCGGCAAGCGCACCCTCTCCGTGGTGGCGGCCCACTACGCGGTGCGGCTCGACGGCGCGCACGAGGCGTCCGCGGACGCCGTTGCGGCCGGCCGCGTCGCCCAGGCGCTCGCCGAGCGCTTCGCGCCGTGGCTCCCGGGCACCGCGCACGAGCTGCACACCCGGCAGATCGGGTGGGCGCGCGCCCAGGCGGCGAGCCTGACCGACTACTTCATCCAGATCGGGCGCCTCGATCCCGACGACCGCCTCGACGGCAGCTGGCCCATCCGCTGACCGGCCCCCGGGAACGACGAAGGCCCCGCCGGAGCGGGGCCTTCGGAGCGGCTGCTTACTTGCCGAAGTTCTTGAAGCGCTGGTTGAACTTCTCGACGCGACCGGCCGAGTCCATGATGCGCTGCTTGCCCGTGTAGAACGGGTGCGAGGCCGAGGAGATCTCGACGTCGATGACGGGGTACTCGACGCCGTCGAGCTCGATCGTCTTGTCGCTGGTCACCGTCGAACGGGTGAGGAAGGTCTCGCCGGAACCGAGGTCGCGGAACACGACGGCCTGGTACTCGGGGTGGATGTCAGTCTTCATGGGAAGTCCTTTGAAAGTGGTGCCCTGGATTTTGCCAGGACGGACAAAGTCTGAGGTGCGAGTGCACCAGCGAGCGATTCTATCAGCTTCGGGCGCCGACGCGGAATCGGCGGCGGGACCCTCAGTGCGCGGCGCGGGCGGCGTAGCGGCCGTCGTGCTCGGTCAGCAGGATGGGCGCGCCGAACGTCTCGGTGAGAGCCTCCGCCGTCAGCGTCTCACCCAGGGGCCCGGATGCCACGGCCTTGCCGTCTGCGAGCAGCAGGACGTGCGTGAACCCGACCGGGATCTCCTCGACGTGGTGGGTCACCATGATCATCGCGGGAGTCGTCGGCGCCTGCGCGTATCCGCCGAGGAGGGTGAGGAGCTCCTCGCGCGCGCCGAGGTCGAGGCTCGCGGTCGGCTCGTCCAGCAGGAGCAGCTCGGGATCGGTCATGACAGCCCGGGCGATCTGCACGCGCTTCTGCTCGCCGTCGCTCAGTGTGCCGAAGGTGCGGTCGGCGAGGTGATCCAGCTTCCACTCGGCCAGGACGCGCAGCGCGCGACGCTCGTCGATGTCCTCGTAGTCCTCGCGCCAGCGTCCGAGCACCGAGAAGGCCGCGGTGAGCACGACGTTGAGCACCGTCTCCTCCGGCGGCACCCGGCGCGCCATCGCCGACGATGCGAAGCCGATGCGCGGGCGCAGCTCGAAGACGTCGGTGCGACCGAGCCGCTCCCCCAGGATCGTCACCGCGCCCGAGGTGGGGTGCATGAGCGTGTCGGCGAGCTGCAGCACCGTGGTCTTGCCTGCGCCGTTGGGCCCGAGGATCACCCAGCGCTCGTCGTCGCTGACGCTCCAGTCGAGGTGGTCGACGATATCCCTGGCGTTCCTGCGGACGACGACGTCGGAGAATTCGAGCACCTGCGGCATGCGTCCAGCCTATCGGCCGGAGGCGGCGACCTCCGCGTAGAGCGCGGCCGTCTGATCGGCGATGCTCTGCCAGCTGAAGTCGTTCGTCGCGCGCTCGCGTCCCGCGGCGCCGTACGCCCGTGCGCGGGCGGGATCGGACACGACCTCGGTGAGCACCGCCGCGAGATCCGCAACGAACTTCTCCGGGTCCGTCGGAGTGCCGGTGCCGTCCTGCACCTGGTCGATGGGCACGAGGCGCCCCGTGACGCCGTCCACGACGACCTCGGGAATGCCTCCGGTGGCGGTGCCGACCACGGCGGCGCCGCACGCCATCGCCTCGAGGTTCACGATCCCCAGCGGCTCGTAGACCGAGGGGCACACGAAGGTCGTCGCGGACGTGAGCACCGTGCACAGCTCGTGGCGCGACAGCATCCGATCGATCCACACGACGCCGTCACGGGTCTCCTGGAGTCCGCGCACGAGCTCCTCGACCTCGGCCATGATCTGAGGCGTGTCCGGCGCGCCCGCGCACAGGACCACCTGGACCTCGGCGGGAAGTCGCTCGGCGGCGCGGAGGAAGTACGGCAGGCCCTTCTGGCGGGTGATGCGGCCCACGAACACGACCGACGGGCGCGACGCGTCGACGCCGAGCTCGGCGAGCAGCGCGGGGTCCTCGACCGGATGCCACGCCTCCACGTCGATGCCGTTGTAGATCACCCGCACCGCGGCGGGATCGAGTGACGGGTAGCTGCGCAGGATGTCCTGCCGCATCCCCTCGCTCACGGCGACGATCGCGGCCGCTCCCTCGTAGGCGGTCTTCTCGATCCAGCTCGACACGGCGTAGCCGCCCCCGAGCTGCTCGGCCTTCCACGGCCGCAGCGGCTCGAGGCTGTGCGCCGTCACGATGTGCGGGATGCCGTGCAGCAGCGATGCGAGATGACCGGCGAAGTTGGCGTACCAGGTGTGGCTGTGCACGACGTCCGCGCCCGCCACGTCGGTCACGATCTCGAGGTCCGTCCCGAGGGTCTGGACGGCGGCGTTGGCCAATCCGAGCTCGGCCGGAACACCGTAGGCCGTCGTGCCCTCCTCGTCGCGTTCGGCGCCGAAGGCGCGCACGCGGACGTCGATCGCGGCGCGCAGCGCCTTCACGAGTTCGGCGACATGCACCCCCGCGCCACCGTAGATCTCGGGCGGGTACTCCTTCGTCACGATGTCCACGCGCATGGGACGAAACCTAGTACACGCGACGCACGGGGAAAACCCGCTACCCGGGTTCGGGAGAGCCCCCTAGGGTGGTGGCATGCCTGCAGCGCCGAAGGTCTTCGGAATCATCCTCGCCGGCGGCGAGGGCAAGCGCCTGATGCCCCTCACGGCTGATCGCGCCAAGCCCGCCGTGCCGTTCGGCGGCCAATACCGATTGATCGATTTCGCGATCTCGAACCTCATCAACTCGGGCTTGCGGCAGATCGTCGTGCTGACCCAGTACAAGTCGCACAGCCTCGACCGCCACATCTCGCAGACGTGGCGGATGTCGGCACTGCTCGACTCCTACGTCGCCTCGGTGCCCGCCCAGCAGCGTCTCGGCAAGCGATGGTTCTCGGGTTCGGCCGACGCGATCCTGCAGAGCCTCAACCTCATCAACGACGAGCAGCCCGACATCGTCGTCGTCATCGGCGCCGACCACGTCTACCGCATGGACTTCCGCCAGATGCTCGCCGCCCACATCGAGTCCGGCGCGCGGGGCACGGTCGCCGGCATCCGCCAGCCGATCTCGCTCGCCAACCAGTTCGGCGTCATCGATGTCGAGAAGGACGACCCCTCGCGCATCCGCGAGTTCCTCGAGAAGCCGCAGAACCCCACCGGGCTCGCGGACTCCCCCGGGGAGGTGCTGGCGTCGATGGGCAACTACATCTTCGACACCGACGCCCTCATCGAGGCGGTCGAGTCCGACGGCGAGCTTCCGACCTCGAACCACGACATGGGCGGCGACATCGTCCCCTATTTCGTGGGCCGCGGCGAGGCCGGCGTGTACGACATGAAGCTCAACGACGTGCCGGGATCGACCGACCGCGACCGCTACTACTGGCGCGACGTCGGGACGATCGAGTCGTTCTTCGACGCGCACCGCGATCTCATCTCGACGCTCCCGATCTTCAACCTCTACAACACCGACTGGCCGATCCACTCGCAGGCGGTCAACTCGCCGCCCGCGAAGTTCGTGCGCGACTCGGTGGGGCGCATCGGCAACGCGATCGACTCGATCGTGTCGTTGGGATCCGTGCTCTCGGGCACCCACCTGGAGCGCAGCGTCGTGGGTCCGTGGACCCTCGCCGGCGGAGGATCGACCATCACCGACTCGGTGCTGTTCGACCACATCCAGGTCGGCGCGGGCGCCCGCATCCACCGCGCGATCCTCGACAAGAACGTCGTGCTCGCAGAGGGTGCGACCGTCGGAGTCGACCGCGAGAAGGATCTGGCCCGCGGGTTCACGGTCACCGACACCGGCATCACCGTCGTGGGCAAGGGCGTCCGCGTCGAACGGTGACCCCCGGTTCGGGAGGCGGCGTGCCACGCCGCTAGCGTGGGAGGATGCCCGTTCCCGCCGCCCGCTTCCTCGTCGTGCTCGACGCCGACTCGACCCTCATCCGCAACGAGGTCATCGAGCTGATCGCCGACGAAGCCGGTCGCGGCCCCGAGGTCGCGGCGGCGACGGAAGCCGCGATGCGCGGCGAGGTGGACTTCGCGACGAGCCTGCGCTCTCGCGTGGAGGCGCTGGCCGGTGTCCCGCTCGCGGCGTTCGCACGCGTGCTGGCCAGGGTCGAGCCGACGCCCGGCGTGCAGGAGCTCGTGGCCGCCGTCCATGACCGCGGCGGACGGGTGGGAGTGGTGTCCGGCGGATTCCACGAGATCCTCGATACGGTCGCCCCCGGCCTGGGCGTGGACGTGTGGCGGGCGAATCGCCTCGCGACGACGGGCGACGCCCTCAGCGGAGTCGTCGACGGCGAGATCGTCGACGCCGAGGGCAAGGCGGCGGCCCTCACCAAGTGGGCCGCCGAGGCGGGCGTCCCCCTCTCCCGCACCATCGCGATCGGTGACGGCGCCAACGATCTGCGCATGATGGCCGTCGCGGGACTCGGCGTGGCGTTCAACGCCAAGCCCGCCGTCCGCGCGCAGGCCGACGTCGTCGTGGGACCGGTCGATCTCGCCGAGGTCATCGCTCTGCTCCCCTGACCCGGATGTCGGCGGCTGGGGCTAGCGTCGGGGCATGGACATCATCCTGATCCCCGGTCTCTGGCTCGACGCGTCGTCGTGGGACGACGTCGTGCCGTCGCTCGAGCGCGCCGGTCACACCGCGCATCCGCTGACCCTTCCCGGCGTGGGCGCGCCGGCGTCCGAGTCCGCCGGCATCGGCATCCAGGACTGGGTCGACGCCGTCGTCGCCGAGATCGACGCCGTCGGCTCCCCCGTCGTGCTCGTCGGGCACAGCGGCGGTGGCAACGTCGTCTGGGGCGCGGCAGAGGCGAGGGCGGATGCCGTGACCCGCGTGATCTTCGTCGACACGGTGCCGCCGCCGGGCGGCCAGGGCATCTCGGAGTTCGAACTCGTCGACGGTGTCGTGCCCTTCCCGGGGTGGG
>NZ_JAYRDE010000105.1:0-2778 GCF_041909575.1 Microbacterium sp.
GTGCGCGCACGGCGCTGCCCGGGACTCTGGCCGCCGCGCGCGGCGCGATCGCCCAGGCCGAGGCATCCATCGTCCACTCCCGTGCCGGCGCCGATGCGCGGGCTCGGCTGATCTCGTCGCAGCGGGAGCTCGCCGCCGCCCGTCAGGCGCAGGATCCGGTCGCCGCGCTCGACGCCGCCCGGCGAGCGCTCCGCGACGCGGAGGACGCGAAGGCCCTCGCCGACTACGCCGACCGCGCTCGGCGGTGACGGGGCCGCGTCGGTAGGGTGAGCGCATGACCGACGCCGTGAAGCGCTCGCGCCATCCGCTCGTTGCCGTCGTGTCGCGCATTCCCGCGACCCTCGCCCTCGTCGCGGTGCTGCTCGCGACCGGCCTGATCTGGGGCGGCCTGTGGACCCCCTTCGCCGCTGACCCGCTGTACGAGTCCGTCGCATACGGACTTCCGGCGCTGGTCGAAGGCCGATGGTGGACGCCCGTCACCGGCACCTTCTTCGTCGATCATCCGATCGTCTATCCGTTCGTCCTCGCGAGCTTCGCCGGCCTCGCATACGTCGAGCACCGCCGCGGCTCGGTCGTCGCACTCGCGTACTTCGGCATCGGGCAGCTCTTCGCGATCTTCGCCAGCGCCCTGTTCCTGTGGCTCGCCTCGATGCTCCCGTGGCCGTGGGCGCAGACCGAGGCGACGATGCTGGACGTCGGCCCGTCGGGCGGCACCATGGCGGGCATCGCCGCCGCCGTCGGCCTGCTCGCCTCGCCGTGGCGCGTGCGCGGCTGGCTCGTCGTGCTCGGGTTCTCGTTCGTGATGCTCTTCTTCTGGGGATCGCTCGCCGACCTCGAGCACGCGTTCGCCGTGCTGCTCGTGCTGTTCGCCGACCGCTCGCTGCGCGTGCAGCGCACGACCGTGCGCGAGCAGCGCCTCATCGCATTCGTCGCGGCCCTGGTGATCCTCGCCGTCGAGCTGCTCACGCTCCTCGTGCCCACCGACGGCCCCTTCGGGCACACGGACGCCGCCGACGGCTCGTTCCTGGACGTCGCGATCGACGTCATCGTCATCGCCGCTCTCGCGACCGGGCTGCGGCGCGGTCGGCGCTGGGCCTGGATCTGGACGATCGTCCTCGCCTCGGTGAACGTTCTCACCGGCGTGATCCTGGTGGTCGGCGTCGTCGTGCTCGGCCCGAGCGCGGTCGACGAGCAGGTCGGCGACTACAACGTCGCCCTCGCGCAGTCGGCCATGTGGCTGCTGCTGCTGGTGTACCTCGTCTGGGTGCGCCGTGCCTTCCGGGCGCGGCGCAAGTCGGCGGTCGGCGTCGCCCCCGCCCCGTCCGTCGATGACGTGAAAGAAGCGCTGCGCGCCCACGGCGGCGGGTCGCTCTCGTGGATGACGACGTGGGACGGCAACGACTACGCGCGCACCGAGGCGGGCGGAATCGTCGCCTACCAGCGCCGGGCGGGCGTGGCGATCGCCCTCGCGGACCCGCTCGGGCCCGAGGCATCCCGCGCCGCCTCCGTGGCGGAGTTCATCGCGTCGAGCGAGCACGCCGGGCTGGTGCCGTGCTTCTTCAGCTCGGGTGAGGCGACCCGCGCCGCCGTGCCCGCCGGATGGCGCAGCCTGGTGGTGGCCGACGACACGATCGTCGACCTCCCCGGCCTGGAGTTCACCGGCAAGCGCTGGAACGCCGTGCGCACCTCGCTGAACCGGGCCGGGCGCGAGCAGATGACGTTCCGCATGACGCGCCTGGCCGACGAGCCGTGGGGCATCAAGCAGCAGCTCCGCGCGATCTCGGAGATGTGGGTCGGCGACAAGGGACTTCCCGAGATGGGCTTCACGCTCGGCACGCTCGACCAGGCCGAGGATCCCGAGGTGCGCCTCGCCCTCGCGGTGTCGCCGGCCGGGGACGTGGACGGGTTCCTGTCGTGGCTGCCGGTGTACGCCGGCGACGGCACGGTGCGCGGCTGGACGCTGGACCTCATGCGCCGCCGCGACGGTGGCTTCGGTCCGGTGATGGAGTTCCTCATCGGTTCGTCCGCCCGGCACTTCGCCGACGAGGGCGCCGAGATCATGTCGCTCTCCGGGGCGCCGCTCGCGCACGAATATCCACCGGATGCCGGCGCCATCGCCGCGCTCTCGGACTGGCTCGCCGGGATGCTGGAGCCGGTCTACGGCTTCCAGTCGCTGCACCGGTTCAAGGAGAAGTTCCACCCGCGCTACGAGACGATGTACCTGCTCTACCGCGACGAGAGCGACCTCACGCGCATCGGCGCGGGGCTCACGCGGGCGTTCCTCCCCGATGCGACGCTGCGGCAGTTCGCGGGCGCCGGCCTCGAGCTCGGGGGGGCCTCCGGCGATTGAAACTAACCGCGCCCGGCCATGGCCGGGCGCACTGAGTCGCGGCATCCACCCCCGACTCTGTCGGCGGAGGCGAAGATGCCGCGACGCAGCTTCGCGATTGTGGGGCCTGGTGGCCCCGGAGGCTCAGATGGGGCGGATGTTCTCCGCCTGCAGGCCCTTGGGGCCCTGGGCGATCTCGAACTCGACCCGCTGGTTCTCCTCGAGGGAGCGGTAGCCGCTCGCCGAGATGGCGGTGTAGTGCGCGAAGACGTCTGCGCCGCCTTCGTCAGGAGCGATGAAGCCGAAGCCCTTCTCCGAGTTGAACCACTTGACGGTGCCCTGCGTGCTCATTACTTGCCGTTCTACTGGGGTGCCTCGCGCTCATGCCACGAGTCCCGTCCAACGTAACGGTCACAGCGCCGTACGGCGAGGGTGGTTGCAGAAATGTT
>NZ_JAYRDE010000105.1:2809-10504 GCF_041909575.1 Microbacterium sp.
AGAGCGGTCGGATGCCGCGCCCCGCGCCCATCGGACGCCCGGGCTGAGCGATGCTCGAAGCCCGGGCGTCGACGGATCCCCCCGGATAGGCCACGCCTCAGCGTGACACGGTCATGCTACCGATATATCAGCGCGACGGCGAGGCCGACGTTCCGCGGGTGATGAGCCGACGTGAGCGCTAACCGGACACACTTGTCCACAGGTAGATGAGAAACATGCATGCGGCTGAATCGGCCGTCGTACACTTGTCGCACTCATGACGACCCCCCTCGCTCCCCTCGTCCCCAGCGGTGCGGTCCTCGGCGATGAGGTCTACGCCCGACTGGGCGAGGCCATCCTCGACGGCACCCTCGCGCCGGGCGCCCGCCTGCGCGACCACGAGCTCGCCGACTGGCTGGGCGTCTCGCGAACCCCGGTCCGCGAGGCGCTGCAGCGCCTCGAGCGCGTGGGTCTGGTCGAGGTGTCCCCGCATCGCTATACGCGCGTGTCCACCCCGAACGACAAGGCGCAGGCCGACACCCTCGAGTTCGTCGCCTATCTGATGGGCAACGCCGCCCGCATGGCCGTGCGCGAAGCATCCGATGACGTGCTCGCCGATGCGCTGGCGGAGCTCGAGGCGGTCATCGCGGCGTCTCGCATCGACGACTACGCGGAACTCATGCGCACGAGCCACATCTTCTTCGCGAAGCTGACGTGGGCCACCGGCAACGTGGCGATCCTCCGCTTCATGCGGGAAGCCGAGCTGGCGATCCGGCGCAACATCTCGACGTGGCGTCCGATCATCGAGTGCCCGATCGGCCGCACCTCGGCCTACGAGGACTTCCGCGAGGCGATGCGCGCGCGTGACGGCGTACGCGCCGAGGCGCTCCTTCGCGAGCTGCACGGGATCACCTGAGAGCCTGCGCCCGGGCGTCGGCGCTCGCTACCGTGGGCGTGTGAACCACATCGAGCTGCGCGACCTGGACGACGACGACCTCGACGCGATCTTCGAGATGATGCGCGACCCCGAGGGAGTCGCGATGGCCGCGTTCACCGCCGACGACCCGGATAACCGCGGTGCGTTCGAAGCGTGGATCGCGCGGGAGCGCTCATCCGGCGACGTGCTCTATCAGGTGGTGACCGAGAACGGCGGCTTCGCCGGCACCGCCGCCGTCTTCACCGTCGACGGCGACCGCGAGGTCAGCATCTGGATCGCCCGCCACGCCTGGAGCCGCGGCGTGGCCACGGCCGCGCTGCGCCTGCTCGTGTCACGTGAGCCGGTGCGCCCGCTGTTCGCGCGGGCCGCGGCGCACAACGCCGGCTCGATCGCCGTGCTGCAGCATGCCGGGTTCACCGAGGTGTCGCGCAACGTCGCGTACGCGCCCGGGATCGGCCGCGAGACCGAGGAGATCGTGTTCGTGCTGCTCCCCGCCCTCGACGGGGTGTGAGCTCGGAGGAGCACGGAAAAGAAGAAGGCCCCCGATCCGGGGGCCTTCTTCTGCGCTGTGCGCGAGGGGGGAGTTGAACCCCCACGCCCTTTCGGGCACTGGCACCTGAAGCCAGCGCGTCTGCCTATTCCGCCACTCGCGCGAGCCGCGGCATCCGAAGATCCCGCGATACTCAACTTCCCGAGGATATCACGCACGCCACGGGCCGCCGAACTCAGGCGAATCGACGAGATCAGCCCGATTCGCCGCCGATCGGCCTGATCTGGTCGAATCGCCTGATCCGGTCGGCGTTCGGCCGGGCGTCGCGCCCCAACCGGGCCGGTCCCGCCATGCCGTCCACCGGCATTCCAGAGTGTGCAACTAGCATGTACCAACCGGCACCCCCCGTCCGAGGAGCCCCGTGGGACTACTTGACAGCTTCGAGAAAGGTCTCGAGCGCGCTGTGAACAGCGCGTTCGCGAAGACCTTCCGCAGCGGCATCCAACCCGTCGAGATCGCCTCCGCCCTGCGCAGCGAGCTCGACAAGAAGGCTGCCGTGGTGAGCCGTGACCGCATCCTCGCCCCGAACACCTTCGTGGTGCGGCTTTCGGCCGCGGACGACGAGAAGATGAGCGCGATCGGCGACCCCCTGGTGGATGAGCTCGACACCCTCGTCCACAAGCACGCCAAAGCGCAGGGCTACTCGTTCGCCGGACCCGTGACGATCGCGCTGAAGCGCGACGAGCAGGTCGCAACCGGCACCCTGCGGGTGGAGTCGTCGACGGCGCAGGGCGGCCGGGTCTCGTGGCGCGGCGTCGTCGACATCGCGGGGAAGCGGCATCCGCTCGTCAAGGGCCGCACCGTGATCGGGCGCGGCAGCGACGCCGACATCACGATCTCCGACGCGGGCACCAGCCGCAAGCACGTCGAGATCCTGTGGGACGGCGAGCGCGCGATGGTCCGCGACCTGAAGTCGACCAACGGCACGCTCCTCGACGGCCGCAAGGTCACGGAGGCCGCACTGCCGCCCGACTCCACGGTCACGATCGGCCGCACCGACATCGTCTTCCACGTGGTCGCTCAGGCGGCGACGCCGCCGCGCCCGACGATGTCCGCCCAGGACGCCACGCGCGCCTACGACCTGCGGGACGGGGGTCCGCTGGCATGAGCGAACTGACCCTGCTGCTGCTGCGCATCGGCTTCCTGGTGCTCCTGTGGGCGTTCGTGTTCGCCGTCGTCTACTCGCTGCGGGCCGACCTGTTCGGCGTGAAGGTGAGGCGGATGCCGGAGGCCGCACCTGCTGCGGCGGCACCGGCGGCCGCGGCATCCCGCTCCGGCGGCACCGCCCCCGTCGCCCCGGCCTCGGCTCCGGTCAAGGCCGGCCCGAAGGGCGGACCGGCCACCGCGGCTTCGGTGTCGCGCATCGTCATCACGAGCGGACCCAAGGCGGGCATCGAGCTCCCCCTCGGCAATGAGCCGCTCACGATCGGCCGCTCGAGCGAGTCGGCGCTCGTCATCCGCGACGACTACACCTCGAGCCACCACGCGCGCCTCGTGCTGTGGGGCGACCAGTGGATGATCCAGGACCTCGACTCCACCAACGGCACGTGGCACGACGGCGCCCGGGTGACCGCTCCGGCTCCCGTGACGATCGGCGCCCCGATCAAGGTGGGCGCGACGACCTTCGAGCTGCGGAAGTAGCGGGCGGACTCACCTCGTATGGTCTTCCAGGGCTCGAGCGCCGCGATCTCGCACACCGGCAAGGTGCGCTCCAACAACCAGGACTCCGGCTATGCCGGATCGAACCTGTTCGTCGTCGCCGACGGCATGGGCGGCCACGCCGGCGGAGATGTCGCATCGAGCCTGGCGATCGCGCGGCTGCAGACCCTCGACCGTCCGTACGAGTCCACGGCGGCGGCCGAGCGGGAGCTTCGCGATGCGATAGCGGATGCCGCCACCCAGCTGATCGACACCGTCGGCGACCGCCCGGAACTGGCGGGCATGGGCACGACGGTCAGCGCGCTCATCATGGTCGACGACTACGCGGTCATCGCGCACATCGGCGACTCGCGCATCTACCTGTTCCGCGACGGCGCCCTCACCCAGATCACCACGGACCACACGTTCGTGCAGCGCCTCGTCGACTCCGGGCGCATCACCCCCGAAGAGGCCCGCTACCACCCTCGGCGGTCGGTGCTCATGCGCGTGCTCGGCGACATGGATCCCGACCCCGAGCTCGACACCTTCATCATGCCGACGCAGCCGGGCGATCGGTGGCTGCTGTGCTCGGACGGCCTCTCCGGCGTCGTCGACGATGCCCACACGTCCAAGGCGCTGGCGGCGGGACTGGCCCCGGGCCGCACGGCCGACAACCTGCTCAAGCAGGCGCTCGACGGCGGCGCGCCCGACAACGTCACGATCGTCCTCGTCGACGTCGGAGGGCAGCATCCGCTCTTCTCCGGCACGCCCACGGTCGTCGGGTCGGCGTCCAATCCGGTCGGCGTCGACGTTCCGGCGGCCCGCCCCGGACGCACGAGCTGGCTGCACCCGAACCGGCAGGCCGCGAACGAGCCGACGCACTTCGAGCCGGCGGCCGAGTTCCTCGAGGAGCTCATCGAGGAGGACCGCCGCCGGGTGCGCCGCCGCCGCATCGGCTGGATCGTGGGCCTCGTGCTGGTGCTCGCGATCATCGCGGGCGCCCTGTGGGTCGGGTACCAATGGACGCAGACGCGCTACTTCGTCGGCGCCGACGAGGACACGGTCGTCATCTACCAGGGCGTGCAGCAGGGCATCGGCCCGATCGCCCTGTCGACTCCGTACGAGGACACCGGCATCCCCCTCGAGTCGCTCCCGGAGTTCGCCCGCGCGACCGTCGAGGGCACCATCTCGGCAAGCTCCCTCTCAGACGCCCGGCGTATCGTCGCCACCATCTTGGAGACGTCGGGAGGAGACGGATGAGCGGCTCCTCCACGACGGCGACCGAGGCCGTCTCCACCGACACCGCCGTGGTGCGGGCGCTGCGCCGCATCCGGGTCCCGCAGACCCAGCGCAATCGCGAGCTCGCGCTGCTCGTGTTCGCCTTCGCGATGAACGGCTCAGCGGTCGCGCTCGTCCAGCTGGGCGCACTCGGCGCGATCGACTGGACCTTCCTGGTGTACTGCGGCGGTCTGACCGCCCTCGTCGTAGCGCTGCACATCGTGCTGCGCCTGCGGGCGCGGGACGCCGATCCGTTCGTCGTCCCGATCGCGACGCTGCTCACGGGGCTCGGCCTGGCGATGATCTACCGCCTCGACATCGCGCGCGATCGCCACGGGTGGGATGCCTTCTCGACGCGCCAGCTCGCGTGGGCCGCGATCGCGCTCGTCGGTGCGATCGTCGTCGTGCTGCTGCTGCGCAACTACCGCGTGCTGTTCCGCTACACGTACATCTTCGGATTCCTCGGCATCGCGCTGCTGGTCCTGCCGATCGTGCCCGGCCTCGGGACCGACGCCAACGCCGACGTCTGGGTCTCGCTCGGCTTCTTCAGCTTCCAGCCCGGCGAGCTGGCCAAGATCTCGCTCGCGATCTTCTTCGCGGGCTACCTGGTGCGCACGCGGGAGAGCCTGACGTCGGTGGGAACGCGGTTCCTCGGCATCATGTGGCCGCGCGCGAGGGAACTCGGACCGCTCCTCGTGATCTGGCTCATCTCGCTCGGCATCATCGTGCTTCAGCGCGACCTCGGAACCGGCCTCCTCATCTTCGGCATGTTCGTCGCAATGCTCTACGTCGCCACGGGCAAGACGAGCTGGGTGCTCATCGGCGTGACGCTCGCCGCGGCCGGCGCGTTCCTCGCGTCTCAGGTGCTGTCGTACGTCAACGGGCGGTTCACGAACTGGCTGGATGCCTTCAACCCGGCCGTGATCGAAGCGCAGGGCGGCAGCTATCAGCTCGTGCAGGGGATCTTCGGCCTCGCGCAGGGCGGACTGATCGGCACCGGCCTCGGCCAGGGTCGCCCGTACCTGACCCCGGTCGCTGAGAGCGACTACATCCTGCCCGCGCTGGGTGAGGAGCTGGGACTGATCGGCGTCTTCGCCATCCTGTGCCTCTATATGGTCTTCACGAGCCGCGGCATCCGCATCGGCCTCGCCGGCCAGGACGACTTCGGCAAGCTGCTCGCCACCGGCCTGTCATTCACGATCGCCCTGCAGGTCTTCATCATGGTCGGCGGGGTCACCCGCGTGATTCCACTCACCGGACTGACGACGCCCTTCCTCGCCGCCGGCGGCTCATCGCTGGTCGCCAACTGGATCATCGTGGCATTGCTGCTGCGGATCTCGGATGCCGTGCGCAGCCGGCCCCGGGTGGTGATCGGCTGACATGACCAAAGAACTCCGCCGTCTCAGCATCCTGATGCTGATCATGTTCCTCGCGCTGTTCGGCTCGACGAGCTGGATCCAGGTCGTCAACGCGGAGGAGCTCGCGCAGAACCCGCGCAACACGCGCGCGCTCTACGACTCCTTCGAGGTGCAGCGCGGCTCGATCATCGCCAGCGGCACCGCCATCGCGTCCTCTGTCGCATCGAACGACGTGTACAGCTGGCAGCGCGTGTACACCGATCCCGACATGTGGGCCCCGGTGACCGGGTACATCAATCCGGCGCTCGGCCCGGCAGCGGGAACCGGCATCGAGCAGTCGATGAACTCGTACCTCAGCGGCACCGCCGGATCGCAGTTCCTCTCCCGCATCGAGCGCATCTTCACCGGTCAGCCTCCCCGCGGCTCGAACGTCGTGCTGACGCTCGACGCCGACGTGCAGCGCGCCGCCTACGAGGCGCTCGGCGACCTGCAGGGCGGTGTCCTGGCGATCGAGCCGTCCACGGGACGCGTCCTCGCGATGGTGACGAGCCCCAGTTACGACACCAACATCCTGGCCTCGCACAACACCGACGAGGTCAACGCCGCGTACGACGCGCTCGTCGCCGATCCCGCCCAGCCGCTGTCGAACCGCGCGATCGCGGGCGATCTCAACCCCCCGGGCTCGACGTTCAAGCTCGTCGTCGCCTCGGCTGCGCTCGCCTCGGGGGACTACACGCCGGAGTCGACCATCCCGAACCCGGCGCGCTACACCCTGCCCGGGTCGAGCGCCGTGATCTACAACGACACCAGGGGTACCTGCGGCCCCGGGGCGACGGTGACGATCGCCGACGCGCTGCGCCTGAGCTGCAACATCCCGATGGCGCAGCTCGCCGTCGAGCTGGGTGACGACGCGATCCGCGAAGAGGCCGAGAAGTACGGCTTCAACCGGTCGTTCGAGATGCCGCTCGTCTCGACCCCCTCGAGCTACCCGCGCGCGCTCGACGACGCGCAGACCGCGCTCACCGGCTTCGGACAGGGGCAGGTCATCGCGACGCCCCTGCAGATGGCGATGGTCTCGGCAGGAGTCGCGAACGGCGGTGTCGTCATGAGCCCGCGCATGGTGGATCGCGTGATCGGTCCGGATCTGTCGGTCCAGGAGGAGTTCGGGAACGTCGAGTTCGGGCGTGCTCTCGACCAGGAGCTGGCGGAGGAGATGGTCGCGATGATGGTGGCGAATGTCAGTGAGGGCATCGCGACGGGTGCAAGAATAGACGGCGTCGACGTGGCCGGTAAGACCGGTACCGCGGAGAACGGTCCCAATCAGCCGTACACCCTGTGGTTCACCGGGTTCGCGCCCGCGGACAACCCGCAGGTCGCCGTCGCGGTGGTCGTCGAGGACGGCGGCGGGCAGGGGCAGTCGGGCAGCAGCAATGTCATTGCGGCTCCCATCGCAAAGAAGGTCATGGAGGCGGTGCTGGGACGATGAGACCGACGCAGGGTGTGACCTTCGGCGGCCGCTACGAGCTGGACTCGCGGATCGCGATCGGCGGCATGGGCGAGGTGTGGGAGGCGACGGATCACGTCATCGGCCGCACCGTCGCCATCAAGATCCTCAAAGACGAGTACATGGGCGACCCGGGCTTCCTCGAGCGCTTCCGCGCAGAGGCCCGCCACGCGGCGCTCGTGAACCACGAAGGCATCGCGTCGGTCTTCGACTACGGCGAGGAGAACGGCAGCGCGTTCCTCGTCATGGAGCTGGTGCCCGGCGAGGCGCTCTCGACGATCCTCGAGCGCGACGGCGCCCTCTCGACGGACAAGACCCTCGACATCGTCGCCCAGACCTCCGCAGCCCTGCAGGCAGCCCACGCGGCCGGCCTGGTCCACCGCGACATCAAGCCGGGCAACCTGCTGATCACCCCCGACGGTCGGGTGAAGATCACCGACTTCGGGCTCGC
>NZ_JAYRDE010000106.1:0-5181 GCF_041909575.1 Microbacterium sp.
CCCGGTGCGCTGCCGGGCGCCCGCGTCGCGTGTCGGAGTTGTCGATGACGTCGTCGTGAACGAGAGCCGCCGCATGGAAGACCTCGAGCGCGGCGGCGGCCGTCACGACGTCGGCGGGCGCCGGTCCGGAGGGGCGGGACGCCTCCTCCACTGCCCTCCACCCGGCGACGCAGAAGCGCGCGCGCAGGCGCTTGCCGCCGGAGACGGCGGCCGCGCCCGCCTCGATGAACAGCGCCGCCTCGGTGCCGAGCTCGGCCGCGTGAAGGCGCTGAGCCGAGACGAACATGTCCAGACGCTGGGAAATGGCTTCGACCGGGTCTGGAGAGGCGGACACGGGCCTAGCCTAGTGATCTACGGCACGCGTAGAATCTTCGCAGTGAGCTAAAGAGGGGGATGCATGCCACTCTCCGAACAGGAGCAGCGTCTGCTCGACGAGATGGAACGCCATCTGATGCGCAACGACGCGGACGTCGTCAGCGCGCCTCGCGACGGCCGCAGCCTCAGTTATCGCAACATCGTCTACGGCACGATCCTCGTCCTGCTGGGCCTCGGCGGCCTGATCGTCGGCGTCTCGCTGCCGATGATCATCGTGGGAGTGCTCGGCTTCGTGGTGATGCTGGGCGGGGTGATCCTCGCCGTGACCCCGACGCGCGGCCCCGGACGCGTGCGCGTCGAGCCCGACAAGCCGGCCGCCGCCTCCAGCCGGCCGAGCGCCTCCTTCATGGACCGCATGAATGATCGATGGGACAAGCGCCAAGGCGAGCGCTGATCCGACTTCTCCGCTGACGCGGGACAAGCACCGACCTCCGGGTCGGTGCTTTTTTTGCGTGCGCGCGCCCCTCGGTACGGGCCGATGGAGGTCGCAGGGGAGGAATCGCCATGAATGGGTGACAAAGTGGAGGGAAGTGGAGTAAAGTGGCGAACATCCCAGGGGGGCCGACGAAGGGGGAGTGATGAGCCGATGCTTCTTGGCACGCACACTCCCAAGCTCGACGACAAAGGTCGCGTCATCCTTCCGGCCAAGTTCCGCGACGATCTGGGCGGAGGCGTCGTGGTGACCCGCGGCCAGGATCGCTGTCTCTACGTCTTCAGCACGCAGGAGTTCGAGCGCGTCCACGAGCGCATCCGCGAGGCGCCGCTGGCCAACAAGCAGGCCCGCGACTTCCTGCGCATGTTCCTCTCGGGTGCAAGCGCCGAGAAGCCCGACAGCCAGAACCGCATCACCCTCCCGCCTCCGCTGCGCGCCTACGCCGGCCTGGAGCGCGACCTCGTCATCACCGGCGTCGGCGCTCACGCCGAGATCTGGAACGCCGAGGCCTGGAACACCTACGCCGAGGCGAACGAAGAGAGCTATGCCGAATTGGAGCAGGAGGTGATCCCGGGCCTGTTCTGAGCCCTCGGTCCTGACTCCCAGCCGCCCTCCCTGTCGCACTTCCCCGGCGCCAGGTCGGAGCGGATGGGGATCAGGACCGAGGGAACTCCGGTCCAGATCGACCATGAACCTGCGCGACATCCACACCCCCGTCCTCCTCGACCGCTGCCTCGACCTGCTCGCTCCTGCCCTTCAGCACGAGGGAGCGGTCTTCGTGGATGCCACGCTCGGCATGGGCGGTCATTCCGAGGCGTTCCTCGAGAGGCTTCCCGGTCTGCGACTGGTCGGGCTCGACCGTGACACCGACGCCCTGCGCATCGCGGGGGAGCGCCTGGCCCGCTTCGGAGATCGCGTGACCCTGGTGCACACGGTGTACGACGGCATCGCCGACGCCGTCGCCCGGGCCGGCTACGCCGCCGCCGACGGCATCCTGTTCGACCTCGGGGTCTCGTCGCTGCAGCTCGACGAGGCCGATCGCGGCTTCGCCTACGCGCAGGATGCTCCGCTGGACATGCGCATGGATCAGTCGGCCGGCACGACCGCCGCCGAGATCCTCGCCACCTATGGCGAGGGCGACTTGCGCCGCATCTTCGAGCGGTACGGCGAGGAGAAGCTCGCCGGCCGCTACGCCCGCGCCATCATCGCGGCGAGGGCCGAGGCTCCCATCGAGCGCTCCGGGCGCCTCGTCGCGATCCTCCAGGCCGCCACGCCGGCCGCGGTGCAGCGTGCCGGGCACCCCGCCAAGCGGGTGTTCCAGGCGCTGCGCATCGAGGTCAACCGGGAGCTGTCGGTGCTCGAGCGCGCCGTCCCGGCCGCGCTCGGCATCCTTCCGGTGGGCGGTCGCATCGTGGTGCTGTCGTATCAGTCCCTCGAAGACCGCCTCGTCAAGCGGGAGCTGGCGGATGCCTCCGCTTCGACGGCACCGGCGGGCTTGCCCGTCGAGCTGCCCGAGCACGCACCGCGGTTCCGCCTGCTGGTCAAGGGCGCGGAGCTCGCCTCCGACGAGGAGCGCGCCGTCAACCCACGAGCCACACCGGTGCGCCTGCGCGCCGCAGAGCGGATCCGGGAGGACGCATGAGCACCGCCATCGATGCGCTGCACGCGCCCGCCGTCGCGCCGCTCGGGCCGGAGGCGCCGGCCCGCCGCCTGCGCGCGGTCGAGGCGCCCGCGCGGCGTCGCCGGCCGAAGCTCCTGTACGGCGTGGTCGCGGTGCTCGGAGCATTCCTCATCGCCGGCGCCCAGATGGCGCTGTCGATCATGACGACGCAGGGCACCTACGAGCTGTCGACGCTGAGCGCGCAGCAGCGCGAGCTCACCTTCCAGAAGCAGATCCTCTACGACGAGGTCGCCGGGCTCAGCTCGCCGCAGTACCTCGCCGCCAACGCGACGGCGCTGGGCATGGTCATCGACGAGTCGCCGAGCTACCTGCGACTGAGCGACGGCCAGCTGCTCGGTGCAGGGCAGGTGTCGTACGGCCGGTCGTCGGTTGACGCCCTCGGCCGCGGGGTCGTCCCCAACGCCCTCATCACCGACACGCCCCTCGTGACGGCCCCCGACGCGACGATCAAGGGGAAGCCGGTCGCACCGGTCGCGCCCGTCGAGCCGGTCGAGGACGGCGGAGTCGCCAACACTCCGCCGGCGATCACCGACGGACTGCCCACGCCGAGCACACACTGATTCCATGACGACCCGCAGCACCCGGAGCCCCCGTCGTCGCACCGTCGTCGCCCTCGCCGTCGTCCTGGCGGTGCTCGGCGCCTTCATCGTCCGGCTCGTCGACATCCAGGTCGTCAACGCCGACGACCATGTCGCCGACTCGATGGAGGTGGCTCTCGAGGGCGGGCAGGTGCTCCACGGGACCCGCGGGTCGATCGTCGACGCCACCGGGCAGACGCTCGCCGGGAGCGTCCTCGAGTACGACTGCCAGCTCGACCCCAAGCTGATCTCGCAGATCGACGACGAGATCGCCGCCGGAGAGTCCACGGACGACCCGTGGGCGGACGTCTCCGCCGACGTCGCCGAGATCACCGGGCAGGATGCCGACGATGTCCGCACGATCGTCTCCGACGCGCTGGCGGAGAACGCCGAGTCGCAGTACGCCATCCTGCGCAACGGCGTGAGCACCGAGCAGTACCGGGCGCTGATGGATCTCGGAACGCCCTACATCGCGTGCGGCCCGCACCCCGCCCGCGCGTACCCCGACGGTGCGGTCGCCGGAAACCTGGTCGGCTTCATCGGAACCGACGGCGACGCGCTCGAGGGACTGGAGCGCTCGTACGACGACTGCCTGCGGGCGACGGACGGCGCACTGGCGTATCAGAAGGGCAAGGACGGGGTCGTCATCCCGGGAACCCGACGCGAGCAGCCCGCGGTCGACGGAGGGACGCTGGAGCTCACGATCAACCGCGACCTGCAGTGGTACCTGCAGCAGCTCATCGGCGACGAGGTCGTCGAGCGGCAGGCCGAGGCCGGCTCGATCTTCGTCGTCGAGGTGAACACGGGCAAGATCCGCGCGGCCGCGGAGTACCCGACGATCGACCCAAACGAGCCGACGGCGCTCGAGGGCGTGCGCGGCAGCAGGATCTTCGAGGGCACCTTCGAGCCCGGCTCCACCTTCAAGGGGCTCACCGCCGCCACCGTGGTCGACGCCGGCGGCCAGAACCCGAACTCCACCGTCGTCGCATCCGGCTACGAGCTCTTCGCGAACGGGGCCTTCGCGCGCGACTCCTTCCAGCATCCGGCGTTCACCTACACCCTCACCGGCGTGCTGGTGGACTCGTCCAACGCCGGCATCTCCAAGTTCAGCGAGCGTGTCTCGCCGCAGGTGCGGTACGACTACTTCAAGAAGTTCGGCATCGGCTCCGGCAGCGACGTGCACTTCAGCGGCGAGCAGACGGGCCTTCTCCACCCGCTCGAGGACTGGGATGCCCAGACCAGCTACAACACCGCCTTCGGACAGGGTCTGACCACGACCGTGCCGGAGCTCGCAGGCGCCTACGCGGCCATCGCCAACGGCGGCGTCAAGGTGCCGCTGTCGCTGGTCGAATCGTGCACCAAGGCCGATGGCACCGTGATCGAGTCCGAGCAGCCCGAGCGCGAGCGCATCCTCAAGAAGTCCACGTCCGCCCAGATGCGCACGATGCTCGAGAACGTCTTCCTGCAGTCCTCGTTCGCCCCGATGGTCCAGATCCCCGGCTACCGCATCGCGGGCAAGACGGGCACCGGCGAGAAGCCCGACCTCGTCAACGGCGGCTACAAGCGCGGGGTGTACTTCACCACCATGCTGGGGTTCGCGCCCGCCGAGGACCCGCAGTACCTCGTCATCGTGACGCTCGACGAGCCCAAAAAGGTAACATCGTCTGCGGCCAACGGGCCCACGTTCCAGCAGGCGATGACCCAGGTTCTCAAGACCTACCGCGTCATGCCCGCCACGTCGGCGCCGGAGCTGTTGCCCAAGTTCGGGTGACCTCCCGATCCGGCCGGAGAACACATGATCGCCCTCACCATCGCCCAGCTCGCCCACGTCCTCGGAGGACAGGCGGTGCTCGCCGAAGGCTCGACGGCTGACACCGTCGTCGCTGGCGGCGTCGACACGGACTCCCGGCTCATCGCGCCCGGCGGCATCTTCGTCGCGAAGCCCGGAGAGGAGACCGACGGGCACCTCTTCGTCGACGCCGCCGTCGCGAACGGCGCTGCCGTGGCGATCGTCGAGCACGTGGTGGACGCGACGGTCACGCAGATCGTGGTCCCGAGCGCGGTCCAGGCCCTCGCCGATCTCGCCCGCCACGTCGTCGCCGCCGTGCGAGAGC
>NZ_JAYRDE010000106.1:5191-9126 GCF_041909575.1 Microbacterium sp.
CGGCAAGACGACCACGAAGAACCTCCTCGCCCGCGTCCTCGAGGACGAGGGGGAGACGGTCTCGCCGAAGGCGTCCTTCAACAACGAGGTCGGCGCCCCCCTCACGATGCTGCGGGTGACCGACGGCACGCGGTTCCTGGTGAGCGAGTTCGGTGCGAGCGCCCCCGGCGAGATCGCCCGTCTCGCCGGCCTGGTGGAGCCCGACATCGGGATCGTGCTCATGGTCGGCCTCGCGCACGCCGGCGGCTTCGGCGGGATCGAGGCGACCTTCGCCGCGAAGTCCGAGCTGGTGCGCGCGCTGCGGCCCGGCGGGCTCGCGATCCTCAATGCGGACGACGCTCGCGTTGCCGCCATGGCGCCGATCGCCGCCGAGCAGGGGGTGGCGGTCCGCTGGTTCGGCCGCGGACCGGACGCGACGGTGCGTGCGGACGACGTCGTGGTCGAGGCATCCGGAACGTCGTGTCTCGTGACCGCGGACGGCGTGTCCCTGCCGCTGCGTCTGCGCGTGCTCGGCGAGCACCACGTCATGAACGCCCTCGCGGCGATCGCCGCCGCGACCGCGCTCGGCGTCTCGCTCGCGGACTGCGTGGCGCGACTCGAGACCGTCGAGCTCGCCGAGCGGTGGCGCATGCAGCCCCTCGGCTCCGAGCGCGTGCGCATCATCAACGACGCCTACAACGCCAGCCCCGACTCGATGGCCGCCGCACTGCGCACGCTCGCCCAGATCACCGGACCGGGCGAGCGCACCGTCGCCGTCCTCGGCGCGATGAGCGAGCTCGGCGAGCACGCCGAGGAGGAGCACGACCGCGTCGGGCTCTTGGCCGTGCGCCTCGGGATCAAGCGCATCGTCGTGATCGGCCCGGACGCCCGCCGGATGTATCTCGAGGCCGTCGCTCAGGGCTCGTGGGATGCCGAGGCCGTGTTCTTCGCCACGGCGGACGAGGCGTACGACTACCTCATGACCGAACTGCGCGACGGCGACCGCGTGCTGGTGAAGTCCTCGAACGCGGCGGGTCTGCGGTTCCTGGGCGATCGTCTGGGAGAATCGTTCTCGTGAGATCCCTCCTGACTGCGGCCGCGATCTCGCTGGCGTTCACGCTGTTCCTCACCCCGATCTTCCTGCGGCTCTTCCGCAAGTGGGGCTGGGGCCAGGTGATCCGCACTCCCGAGAACATCTACAACCCGAGCCACGGCGCCAAGCGCGGAACGCCCACGATGGGCGGCACGATCTTCATCGTCGGGACGATCGTCGGCTACCTCGTCGGAGCGTTCACCGGCAACAATCCGCCGACCGTGTCGGGCCTTCTCGTGCTGTGGATGATGGTCGGGTTCGGCGCGATCGGGTTCATCGACGACTACATGAAGGTGCGCAGTCAGCGCAGCCTGGGTCTCAGCGGCTGGCGCAAGATCGTAGGCCAGATCCTCGTGGTGGTGCCGTTCGCGATCGTCGGGCTGAACTTCGCCAACACGTGGGGTGACACCCCGGTCTCGCCGTACGTGTCGATCTTCCGCGATGTGCCGGTGCTGTCATTCATGGCGCTCGGTCCGATCCTGGGCTGGCTGCTCTACCTGGCATGGACGTCCTTCATCGGCGTCGCGTACTCGAACAGCGCGAACCTCACCGACGGGCTGGACGGCCTGGCCGCCGGCGCGGGCATCTTCGTGACGGGCGCGTACAGCCTCATCGCCTTCTGGCAGTTCAACCAGGCGTGCTGGGGCGGCGAGGGCCTGTCTCCGGGCGCGCTGTCGGCGTGCTATCCGACGCCCAACCCGTTCGACCTGGCGATCGTCTCGGCCTCTTTCGTGGGCGCGCTCGTCGGCTTCCTGTGGTGGCAGGCTCCCAAGGCCGAGGTCTTCATGGGCGACGTGGGATCGATGGCGATCGGCGGCGTGATCGCGGCGCTGGCGATCCTCACCCGCACCGAGCTGCTCTCCGTGCTGGTCGCGGGCGTGTTCATCATCGCCCCCGGCTCGGTCATCCTGCAGCGCATCTACTTCAAGGCCACGCGCGGCAAGCGCCTGTTCCTCATGAGCCCCTTCCATCACCATCTCGAGATGCGCGGCTGGCCCGAGGTCAAGATCACCGTCCGGATGTGGATCATCGCCGGGCTCCTGGCGGTCTCGGGCATCGGCTTCTTCTATGTCGAGTGGCTCTCCCAGACATGACCTCAGATCGCCTGAGCTCCCTCACCAGCTGGCACGCGGACTGGAAGGGGCTGCGCGTCGCGGTGCTGGGCCTCTCGGTGACCGGCTTCTCGGTCGCCGACACCCTCGCCGAGCTCGGCGCCGATGTGCTCGTCGTGTCGGAGAAGGCCGACGAGGAGTACGCGCGCCTCCTGCCCGTGATCGGTGCGCGCCTGTGGACCGGCCCGCTCGATTCCGTGCCCGGGGAACTCGCGGACTTCGCCCCCGAGGTCGTCGTGGCGTCGCCCGGCTTCGCGCCGCGGCATCCGCTCGTCTCGTGGGCCCGCGAGAGCGGCATCGCGCTGTGGGGCGACATCGAGCTCGCGTGGCGCGTGCGCGACAAGGTGCTCCGGCCCGACGGCAGTCCGGCAGAGTGGATCCTCGTCACGGGGACCAACGGCAAGACCACGACGACCCGCCTCGCCGCGACGATGCTCGTGGCCGGCGGTCTGCGCGCCGCGCCCGTCGGCAACATCGGCACACCGGTGCTCGACGCCGTCCGCGATCCCGCCGGCTTCGACGCGCTCGTCGTCGAGCTCTCCAGCCACCAGCTCTGGTACCTGGGACTGCAGGACTCCCCGGACCCGGTCTCGCCGTACGCGGCCGTGTGCCTCAACCTGGCCGACGACCATCTCGAGTGGCACGGCTCCTTCGAGGCCTACCGCGACGCCAAGGCGCACGTGTACGACAACACGCGCGTCGCCTGCGTCTACAACAAGGCGGATGCCGCGACCCGCGCCATGGTCGAGGACGCCGACGTCGTCGAGGGCGCCCGCGCGATCGGCTTCGACCTCGGCGTCCCGGGCCCCAGCGATCTGGGCGTCGTCGACGGCATCCTCGTCGACCGCGCCTTCCTCGAGGACCGTCGCACCAGCGCGCTGGAGCTGACCACCGTCGCCGAGCTCGCCGACCTCGGCCTGTCCGCGCCGCACATGGCCGCGAACATCCTCGCCGCCGCGGCGCTCGCGCGGTCGCTGGACGTGGCCCCGGCCGACGTGCGCGAGGCGCTGCGCGGCTTCCGCCTCGATCCGCACCGCATCGAGGTCGTCGCCCGGCACGAGGGCGTGGTGTGGGTGGACGACTCCAAGGCCACCAACCCGCATGCTGCCGCATCATCGCTCACCGCCTACCCGGGAGCGGTGTGGATCGTCGGCGGTCTGCTCAAGGGCGTCGACATCTCAGAGCTCGTCGCCGGGCGCGGCGCGCAGGCGAAGGCGGCCATCGTCATCGGGCTCGAGCGCGAAGCGGTGGTCACGGCGTTCTCGCGACACGCGCCGGGGGTGCCCGTCTTCGAGGTGGACACCGCTGAGACTGAAGAGGTCATGGCGCGCGTCGTGGAGCTGGCGGCGGGGATCGCGCGTGACGGGGACGTGGTTCTGCTCGCCCCCGCCGCGGCCTCCTTCGACCAGTTCGCCTCGTACGCCGACCGGGGTCGCAGGTTCGCGGCCGCGGTGAGGGAACGCATCGGGACGGGGGCCGCAGATGAGCACGACGCAGCCGCGGACCCGCGAGGCGACTCCGACTCCGCCTGACCTGCCGCAGCGGCGCGGCCTCGCCGCGCGCGTGACACTCGGGCGGGTGTTCGCACCGGTCCCGAGCGAGTTCCTGCTGATCGCCTCGATGGCGCTGCTGCTCACCGTGTTCGGGCTCGTCATGGTGCTCTCAGCGACGTCGGCCACCGCGACCGCCCGCGGCGAGGCGCCGTGGGAGACGGTGCTCAAGCAGGGACTGTTCGCCGTGCTCGGCATCCC
>NZ_JAYRDE010000106.1:9136-10446 GCF_041909575.1 Microbacterium sp.
TCCCGCTGATGTTCGTCGCGAGCCGCCTCCCGGTCTCGTTCCTCAAGAAGCTGGCGTGGCCGGTGCTCATCCTCGCGATCGGCTTCCAGCTGCTCGTCTTCAGCCCGCTCGGCCACGGCGCCGACGGCAACCGCAACTGGATCATCATCGGCGGGTTCCAGGCACAGCCGTCGGAGTTCCTGAAGCTCGCCCTTGCGCTCTGGGTCGCCCTCGTCCTCTTCCGCAAGCAGAACCATCTGCGCAAGTGGCAGCACGTGTTCATCCCGCTCGTGCCCGTCGCGGGCCTCGCGATCGCGACCGTGCTCGCCGGCGACGACCTCGGCACGGCGATGATCCTCGTCCTCATCGTGCTGGGCGCGCTGTTCTTCTCCGGCGTCCCGCTGCGGATCTTCATCCTGCCGGCCATCGCGGCCGCCGGCGCGGTCGCCTACCTCGCGGTCACCAGTCCCGACCGCATGCGCCGGTTCATGAGCTTCCTCAATCCGAACTGCCTCGACGACTACTTCAACGACTGCTACCAGCCGCTGCACGGCATCTGGGGTCTCGCGAGCGGCGGCGTCTTCGGACTCGGGCTGGGCAACTCGCGCGAGAAGTACGACTGGCTGCCCGCGGCGGCGAACGACTACATCTTCGCGATCGTCGGCGAGGAGCTCGGCCTCATCGGCTGCGCCGTGGTGCTCGCGCTGTTCGCCCTCTACGCGGTGGGTGCCTTCCACATCATCCGCAAGACCGACGACCCGTTCGTCCGCATCGCGGCCGGCGGCATCACGGTGTGGATCGTCGGGCAGGCGCTCATCAACGTCGGCGTGGTGCTGCGCGTGTTCCCCGTGCTCGGCGTTCCCCTGCCGTTCATGTCGCAGGGCGGCACGTCGCTCCTCTCGGTGCTGGTGGCGTCGGGCGTGCTGCTCGCGTTCGCGCGGACGCTGCCGGATGCCGTGGCCCGGCGCCAGGCCTCCATCGACCTCGCCGCGGCACGGCGGGCCGCGGCATCCGCCCGTCGCTGACACCGTCCGCGGGCGGCCCGGCGGATAGGCTCGGTGGGTGACGACGTACCTCCTCGCCGGCGGCGGCACCGCCGGACACGTCAACCCGCTGCTGGCGGTGGCCGACGCGCTGCGGGCGCGCGAGCCCGACGCCGAGATCCTCGTCCTGGGCACGCGCGAAGGACTCGAGGCGCGACTCGTTCCCGAGCGCGGGTACGAGCTCCTGTTCGTCGACAAGGTGCCCTTCCCGCGGCGCCCGAACCGCGCCGCGGCGTCGTTCCCGGTGCAGTTCCCGCGCGCCGTCGCGCAGGTTCGCGCGCACCTGGC
>NZ_JAYRDE010000107.1:0-10357 GCF_041909575.1 Microbacterium sp.
GGGGGGCCGAGTGCGCCCTCCCACGGTAGCCGACCTTCCCCGGGGCGTGCGTCAGGCGCCGAAGTACTGGTTTCCGAGCGCCTTGCTCTTGAGAGCGTCGAACTCCCCCTGCGAGATCGAGCCCGCGTCCAGGAGCGCCTTCGCCTTCGCGATGTCGTCGGCCGGGCTCGCGGAGGCGGCCGGCTTGTACTCGTCGACCTCCGGTGCCGACACGTACCGCGCCCGCGCCCGCTCGGCCATCCCCGAACCACGCGCGATCACGTAGACGAGGGCGGTGAGGAAGGGCACGAAGACGAGGGCGATGATCCACAGCGCCTTGAGCCAGCCGCTGAGCTTCTCATCCCGGAAGAGGTCGGTGATCACGATGACCACCACGTAGATGTAGGCGGTGAACCAGAAGATCCACAGCAGCCACCAGAAAAAGTCCATGCGGGGTCCTCCTGGGGGGAAACGACAACGGTCGCGCTCAGCATAGTGAGCGCGACCGTCGTGGCGGTGGAGCCGCGCGTCAGATTTCGTTCGACTTGTAGATCGGCGCCTTGCCGTGCACCGCGTCGCCCACCTTGTGGATGCGGATGTCGTTGGTCGAGCCGATGATTCCGGGAGGCGAGCCAGAGATCACGACGACCTTGTCGCCGACCTTCGCGAGGTCCTTCGACAGCAGGTAGTCGTCGACCTGGATGAACATGCGGTCGGTGTGCGTGACATGCTCGACGAGCGTCGACGTCACGCCCCACGTGAGCGCCATGCGACGGCGGATCGCCGGCTCGGGCGTGAAGCCGAGCATGGGGATGCGCGGACGCAGCCGCGACATGCGGCGGGCGGTGTCGCCCGACTCGGTGAAGATGCAGAGGTACTTCGCGTCGACGAACTCGGCGACCTCGAGCGCGGCGAGCGTGATCGCTCCGCCCTGCGTGCGGGGCTTGGTGGTGAGCGGCTGGATCCGCTCGAGCCCGTGCTCCTCGGTCGAGTCGATGATGCGGGCCATCGTCTCGACGACGACGACCGGGTACTTTCCGACGCTCGTCTCACCCGAGAGCATGACGGCATCCGCTCCATCGAGCACGGCGTTGGCGACGTCGCTCGTCTCGGCGCGCGTGGGCACCGGGTTCTCGATCATCGACTCGAGCATCTGCGTCGCGACGATGACGGGCTTGGCCATGCGTCGGCACAGCTCGACTGCGCGCTTCTGCACGATCGGGACCGCCTCGAGCGGGAGCTCGACGCCCAGGTCGCCGCGGGCGACCATGATGCCGTCGAACGCGTCGATGATCTCCTCGAGGTTGTCCACGGCCTGCGGCTTCTCGATCTTGGCGATCACCGGGAGGTGACGGCCCTCCTCGGCCATGATGACGTGCACGCGCTGGACGTCCTTGGCATCGCGCACGAACGACAGAGCGATGATGTCGGCGCCGGCGCGCAGGCCCCAGCGGAGGTCCGCCTCGTCCTTGTCGGACAGTGCCGGGACGTTCACCGCGACGCCGGGGAGGTTGATGCCCTTGTTGTTGGAGACCGGACCGCCGACGACGACCTTGGTGGTCACGACCGTGCCGTCGGTGTCGATGACCTCGACGCGCACCTTGCCGTCGTCGATCAGCAGGAAGTCGCCGGCCTTGACGTCGTTCGGGAGGCCCTTGAACGTCGTGCCGACGATCTGCTTGGTGCCGAGGATCTCCTCGGTGGTGATCTTGAAGATGTCGCCGACGGCGAGCTCGTGGGGGCCGTTCTCGAACTTGCCGAGACGGATCTTGGGGCCCTGGAGGTCGACGAGGACGGCCACGGGACGGCCGGCGTCGTCTGCGGCCTTGCGCACGTTGGCGAAGTTGTTGTCGTGAACCGAGTAGTCGCCGTGGCTCAGATTGAACCGGGCGACGTCGACACCGGCGTCGATGATCGCGCGAACGCTCTCATAGGTCGACGTGGCGGGGCCGAGGGTGGCGACGATTTTGGCGCGTCTCATCCGTGTGTTTTCTCCGGGTGGTTTCTAGGGCGAATGCCGTGGCCAGCCTACGCGGGCTGAAGGCCGATCGCGACATCGGTCGGGCGGACGGGGGCGGGCAGCTGCGTCTCCCCCATGAGGTAGGCGTCCACGCTCGCGGCGGCCGCGCGGCCCTCCGCGATCGCCCACACGATCAGGGACTGACCACGGCCGGCGTCGCCCGCGACGAACACGCCGGGAGCCGTGGTCTGGTAGTCGTTCTCGCGGTGCACGTTGCCGCGCCCGGTGAACTGCGCGCCGAGCTGCTCCTCGAGCAGCTGCCGCTCGGGGCCGGTGAAGCCCATCGCGATGAGGACGAGGTCCGCGGGGATCTCCCGCTCGGTGCCGCTCTTGGGCACGCGGCGCCCGTCGACGAACTCGGTCTCGGCCACGCGGAGCGCGCGCACCTCGCCCGCCTCGTTGCCGAGGAACTCGACGGTGCTGGCCAGGTACGACCGGTCACCGCCCTCCTCGTGGGCCGACTGGACCTCGAACACCGTCGGGGACATCGGCCAGGGCTGGTGGTCGGGACGCTCGCCCGGGGGACGGCGGCCGATCGCCAGGTTGGTCACGCTCAGCGCGCCGTGGCGGTGGGCGGTGCCGATGCAGTCGGCGCCGGTGTCGCCGCCGCCGATCACGACGACGTGCTTCCCCTCGGCGGAGATCTGGTTGGGCACCGCGTCGCCGGCGACCGCCTTGTTCGACTCGATGAGGTACTCCATGGCGAAGTGCACCCCGGCCAGGTCCCGGCCGGGGATCGCCAGCTCGCGGGGAACGGTGGAACCGGTCGCGATGACGACCGCGTCGTAGCGCGCGCGCAGGTCGCTCCACGAGATGTCCTTGCCGATCTCGACGCCGGCGCGGAACCTGGTGCCCTCGTCCCGCATCTGGCGAAGGCGCGACTCGAGGTGCTTCTTCTCCATCTTGAAGTCCGGGATGCCGTAGCGCAGCAGCCCGCCGATGCGATCGTCGCGCTCGAACACGGCCACGGTGTGGCCCGCGCGCGTGAGCTGCTGAGCGGCGGCCAGGCCCGCAGGGCCGGAGCCGACCACGGCGACCGTCTTGCCGGTCAGGCGGCCGGGCGGCTCAGCCTCGATCCAGCCGTTCGAGAACGCCTCGTCGACGATCGACACCTCGATCTGCTTGATCGTCACGGCCGGCTGGTTGATCCCGAGCACGCACGAGCTCTCGCACGGCGCCGGGCACAGGCGCCCGGTGAACTCGGGGAAGTTGTTGGTCGCATGGAGGCGCTCGCTCGCCGAGCGGCCCTCGCCGCGCCACGTGAGGTCGTTCCACTCCGGGATCAGGTTGCCCAGCGGGCAGCCCTTGTGGCAGAACGGCACGCCGCAGTCCATGCAGCGCCCCGCCTGGCGGCGCAGCACGGCCGTGTCGCCCGGCTCGTAGACCTCTTTCCAGTCCATGATGCGCACCGGCACGGGCCGGCGTGCCGGCAGCTCGCGCTCGGTGACCTTGAGAAAGCCCTTCGGGTCAGCCACCCGTCACCTCCAGAATGCGGTTCCAGACGACATCGCCGTCGGGGTCCAGCCCCTCGGCGACGGCGTTCTGACGCGTCTCGAGCACCGCGGCGTAGTCGCGGGGCAGGACGCGGACGAAGTTCGCCAGCTCGACCTCGAAATCGGCGAGGAGCGCCGCGGCGAGGGTCGAATCGGTTTCGGCGACGTGCTGTTCGAGCAGGTCGCGGAGGATCTCGGCGTCGCCCGATCCGAGCGCGCCGAGTTCGAGCTCACCGGTTGCGAGGGCCTCGCGGTTGACCAGCTTGCGGTCGAGCTTGTACACGTAGGCCGTTCCGCCCGACATGCCCGCGCCGAGGTTGCGGCCCGTCGCGCCGAGGATCACCGCGAGGCCACCGGTCATGTACTCGAGCGCGTGGTCGCCCACGCCTTCGACGACCGCCGTCGCTCCGGAGTTGCGGACGAAGAACCGCTCCCCCACGACGCCCCGCAGGAACAGGGTGCCCTGCGTCGCGCCGTAGCCGATGACGTTGCCGGCGATGACGTTCTGGGATGCGTCGAAGGTCGCACGTCGCGGGGGGCGCACCACGATCTGTCCACCGGACAGGCCCTTGCCGACGTAGTCGTTCGAGTCGCCTTCGAGCCGCAGCGTGATGCCGGCGGGCATGAACGCGCCGAACGACTGGCCGGCCGAGCCGGTCAGGTTCACCTCGATGCTTCCCGACGGCAGGCCGTTCTCACCGCGAGCGACGGTCACGTGATGGCCGAGCAGCGTGCCGACGGCGCGCTCCGTGTTGCGGATCGGAAGGTCCACGCTCACGTGCCCGCCGTGGGCGATGACGTCCTGCGCCCGCTCGATCAGCTGCACGTCGAAGTGGTCCTCGAGCTCGTGCTTCTGGCCGATGCGGTTGCGGCGCGGCTCGTCGTCGGCGAAGACCGGGCCCCCGAGCACGGGCGCGAGGTCGAGTCCGCTCGCCTTCCAGTGCGTGACGGCGCCGTCGATGTCGAGCAGCTCGCTGTGGCCGATGGCCTCGTCGAGCGATCGGAAGCCGAGTTCGGCGAGATACTCGCGCACCTCTTCGGCGATGAACTCCATGAAGTTGACGACGAACTCCGGCTTGCCGTTGAAGCGCGCGCGCAGCACCGGGTTCTGGGTCGCCACGCCGACGGGGCAGGTGTCGAGGTGGCAGACGCGCATCATGATGCAGCCCGAGACGACGAGCGGCGCCGTCGCGAAGCCGAACTCCTCGGCGCCGAGCAGGGCGCCGATGATCACGTCGCGACCGGTCTTGAGCTGGCCGTCGACCTGGACGACGACGCGGTCGCGCATGCCGTTGAGCATGAGCGTCTGCTGCGTCTCGGCGAGGCCGAGCTCCCAGGGGGTGCCGGCGTGCTTGAGCGAGTTCAACGGGCTCGCACCGGTGCCGCCGTCGTGGCCGGACACCAGGATCACATCAGCGAGGGCTTTGGCGGTCCCGGCGGCGACGGCGCCGATGCCCGACTGGCTCACGAGCTTGACGTGCACGCGCGCGTTCGGGTTCGCGCGCTTCAGGTCGAAGATCAGCTGCTTGAGGTCCTCGATCGAGTAGATGTCGTGGTGGGGCGGCGGGGAGATCAGCCCGACGCCGGCCGTGGCGTGACGCGTGCGCGCCACCCACGGGTACACCTTCGTGGGCGGAAGCTGCCCGCCCTCGCCGGGCTTGGCCCCCTGCGCGAGCTTGATCTGGATGTCGTCGGACTCGGTGAGGTACAGGCTCGTCACGCCGAACCGGCCCGAGGCGACCTGCTTGATCGCGCTGCGACGCTCCGGGTCGAGAAGCCGGTCGACGTCCTCGCCGCCTTCGCCGGTGTTCGACTTGGCGCCCAGACGGTTCATGGCGATCGCGAGCGTCTCGTGCGCCTCCCGCGAGATCGAGCCGTAGCTCATCGCACCGGTCGAGAATCGCTTCACGATCGACGACACCGGCTCGACCTCGTCGATCGGGATCGCCGTGCGCCCTTGCGTCTTGAGCTTGAACAGGCCGCGCAGCGTCTTGAGCTCGCTCGCCTGGTCGTCGACGAGCTTGGTGTACTCGCGGAAGATGTCGTAGCGGCGCGTGCGCGTCGAGTGCTGCAGCCGGAACACCGTGTCGGGGTTGAACAGGTGCGGCGAGCCGTCGCGGCGCCACTGGTACTCGCCGCCGGTCCATAGGCGCTCGTGCGCGCGGACGGCGGCATCCTCGGGGTAGGCGTAGGCGTGGCGGGCGGCGTTCTCCGCCGCGATCACGTCGAGCCCGACGCCTCCCAGCTTGGACTCGGTGCCCGTGAAGTACTTCGCGACGAAGTCCTCCGACAGGCCGACGGCCTCGAACACCTGCGCGCCCGCATACGACGACACGGTCGATATGCCCATCTTGGACATGATCTTCAGGACGCCCTTGCCGAGCGCGTAGATCAGGTTCCTGACGGCCTTCTCCGGCGCGATTCCGGTGATGTAACCGGCGCGGACGAGGTACTCCACGGTCTCCATCGCGAGGTACGGGTTGACGGCGGATGCTCCGTACCCGATGAGCGTCGCGACGTGATGCACCTCGCGCACGTCGCCCGCCTCGACCACGAGACCGCACTTCATGCGGGTCTGCTTGCGGATGAGGTGGTGGTGGACCGCGGCGAGCATGAGCAGCGAGGGGATCGGGGCGAGGTCCTTGTTGGAGTCGCGGTCCGAGAGCACGATGAACTCGGCGCCGTCCTCGATGGCCTGGTCCACCTCCTGGCACATCTGCGTCAGGCGCTTCTGCATGCCCTTGTGGCCGGCCTCGACACGGTACAGCCCCCGGATGGTGACCGAGGTGCGCCCGGGAAGCGCCGTGTCGATGTGCTGGATCTTGGCGAGTTCGTCGTTGTCGATCACAGGGAAGTCGAGCGTGACCACGCGGGTGTGGTCGGGTCCCCACTCGAGCAGGTTGCGCTCCGGACCGAGCCCCAGCGAGAGCGACGTCACGACCTCTTCGCGGATCGAGTCCAGCGGAGGGTTGGTGACCTGGGCGAACTGCTGGGTGAAGTAGTCGAACAGCAGCCTCGGCCGCTCGCTCAGGACGGCCACCGGGGTGTCGGAGCCCATCGCGCCGAGCGGCTCCGCGCCGGTCTGCCCCATCGGCGTGAGGAGGATCTTGACCTCTTCCTCGGTGTAGCCGAACGTGCGCTGACGACGGGTGATCGAGGCGATCGGGTGGACGATGTGCTCGCGCTCGGGGAGGTCGGCCAGGCGAACCCGGCCGGAGTCCAGCCAGTCCTGCCAGGGCTCGAGCTCGGCGAGATCGCGCTTGATCTCGTCGTCCTCGACGATGCGGCCCTGCGCGGTGTCGACGAGGAACATGCGTCCGGGGCGCAGGCGACCGCGGCGCTTGATGCGCTCGGGCTCGAAGTCGAGCACGCCCGTCTCGCTTCCGATCACGACGAGGCCGTCGGTGGTCTCGGTCCAGCGGCCCGGGCGCAGCCCGTTGCGGTCGAGGGTGGCTCCGACGAGCGTGCCGTCGGTGAAGATGAGGGCTGCCGGGCCGTCCCACGGCTCCATCTGCATGGAGTGGAACTCGTAGAACGAGCGCAGCTTCGGGTCGATGTCGGCCTGCTTCTCGTAGGCCTCGGGAACCATCATCATGATCGCGTGGGGCAGGCTGCGGCCGGTGAGGGTGAGCAGCTCCAGCACCTCGTCGAACGAGGCGGAGTCGCTGGCGCCGTCGGTGCAGATCGGGAGGAGCGGGGCGATGTCGCCCAGGAGCTCCGACTCGAGCTGCGACTGGCGCGCGCGCATCCAGTTGCGGTTGCCGTTGACGGTGTTGATCTCGCCGTTGTGGGCGAGCATGCGCAGCGGCTGCGCGAGCGGCCAGGACGGGAAGGTGTTCGTCGAGTAGCGCGAGTGCACGACGGCGAGCTCGGAGGCGAAGCGCTCGTCCTGGAGGTCGGGGTAGAACGGCTCGAGCTGGAGCGTCGTGACCATGCCCTTGTAGCCGAGGGTGCGGGCCGACAGCGACACGAAGTACGCGTCGAGCTCGGTGCGCGCGCGCTTGCGCAGGCGGAACGTACGACGATCCAGAGCGATGCCGGAGAGCGCCGGCGCATCGCCGACGGCCGGGCGCGACACGAACAGCTGCTCGAACACGGGCCGAGCCGCGAACGCGAGCTTTCCGAGGTTCTCGTCGACGGTGGGCACCTCGCGCCATCCGAGGACCGTCAGGTTCTCGGATGCCGCGATCCGCTCGATCCCGTCCTTCTGGGCCTGTCGCGCGTCGTCATCGCGGGGCAGGAACACCATTCCCGCCGCGTACTCCCCCACCGGCGGCAGGTCGAAGCCGACCACCGCGCGCAGGAACGCGTCGGGCATCTGGGTGAGGATGCCCGCACCGTCGCCGGTGCCGGCGTCGGAGCCGATGGCACCGCGGTGCTCGAGGTTGCGCAGCGCGGTGAGCGCCAGGTCGATGATGTCGTGGCCGGCCTCGCCCCGGAGCGTCGCGACCATCGCCAGGCCGCAGGCGTCCTTCTCGAACGCCGGGTTGTACATCCCCTGCTTGCGCGGGAAGCCCGACAGTCCGGTCTGTTCGGGGGTCTTCGCCTCGGTCGAGGCGAGATGACGGGGGCTCGCAGCCATACCTACCGTCCTCACGTTGATGCTCAAAATGGGACGACGTCGGCCCGGGGGCGCGCGCGGAGCGCGCTATTTCGTGGCGGGAGTGCTTGTGGCGCTGGCCTCGTCGACTTCGGACGTCGGGGGTTCGCTGACGTCGACGAAGTCGTCGGTGTCCTGCGATTGTACAGCCTGTCCGGCGGTCCACTCGCGTCCGGACACATAGGGCGACGGCTCGAAGCCCGGGTGACGGCGCTTCTGCACGAAGAAGATGACCAGGCCGACGATGACCCCGAAGATCGCCGCCCACACGTTGGTGCGCAGGCCCAGGATGATCTCGCTCGGATCGATGCGGATCGACTCCCACACGATGCGCCCGGCGCTGTACCAGACGAGGTACAGACCGAACAGGCGGCCCCACTGGAGACGGAACCGCTTTCCGGCCCACAGCAGCACGACGACGCCCATCATGTTCCAGATCACCTCGTACAGGAACGTCGGGTGGAACAGCGTGCCTTCGGGGAGCCCGACGGGCCACGCCGGGTTCGGATAGGCGATCTCAAGTCCCCACGGCAGGTCGGTGGGAAGTCCGTAGAGCTCCTGGTTGAACCAGTTGCCGAACCGTCCGAGCGCCTGGGCGAGCAGCAGGCCGGGAGCGAGGGCGTCGGCGAAGGTCCAGAACCGGATGCCGGTCCACCGGCATCCGAGCCACGCACCGATCGCGCCGCCGATGAGGGCGCCGTAGATCGCGATGCCGCCCTCCCAGATGAACAGCGCCGACAGCGGATTGGCGCCCGGGCCGAAGTAGAAGTCCCAGTGGGTGACCACGTGGTAGATGCGCGCGCCGATGATGGCGAGCGGCACCGCCAGCAGCGCGATGTCGATCACGACCCACGGCTCGGCGCCGCGTTTGGTGAGGCGGTGATTCGTCATGAGCGTGGCGACGACGATGCCGGCGATGATGCACAGCGCATAGAAGTGGATCGTCAGCGGACCCACGTTGAACGAGCTGATGGAGGGGCTCGGGATGCTGGCGACGACGCTCGCGGCGGCGGAGATCATGGGCGATCGGATCCTTGGCTGTCGGGGGTGCCGGCGGCGGGCCGACGGATGAAGTCTAGTTCGCGGGGCGCACGGTGCCGGCGGCGAGCGCGCGCGCGGCCTCGGAGAGACCGTCGATTCCGCCGTCGCGCAGGGCGCGGACGAGTGCGGTGCCGACGATCGCTCCGTCGGCATAGTCGAGCACCCCGGCGACCTGCTCTGCGTTGGAGATGCCGATGCCGACGCAAGCGTTCTGGACGCCGTGCTCGCGCAGGCGCGCGACGAGGGTGCGCGCCGCGGCATCCAGCTGCGCCCGCTCCCCCGTGATGCCCATCGTCGACACGGTGTACACGAACCCGGTCGAGGACTGCGCGATGAGCGCGAGGCGCTCGTCGGTCGAGGTGGGAGCGGCGAGGAACACGCGGTCGAGCCCGGTCCGCTCACTCGCGGCCACCCACTCCGCGGCCGCGTCGGGCGTGATGTCGGGGGTGATGAGCCCGGCACCGCCGGCCGCGAGGAGGTCGTCGGCGTAGCGGTCGACGCCGTACTGGAGCACGGGGTTCCAGTAGGTCATGACGAGCACGGGCACGTCCACGCGCTGGGTGATCTCGGCGACGGCGGTGAACGTGTCGCGGAGGCGGAAACCGCCTGCGAGGGCGGCCTGCGTGGCCTCCTGGATGACCGTGCCGTCCATCACCGGGTCGGAGTACGGCGGCCCGAGCTCGAGGATGTCGGCGCCGTTCTCGGCCAGCGCGACGGCGGCGTCGATGCTCGTCTGCAGGTCGGGGAAGCCCAGCGGCAGGTACCCGACGAACGCCCCGCGCCCCTCGGCGCGGGCCGCGTCGATCGCGGCGGCGACGCGCGAGGTCACAGCTTCTCCCCCTCGCCCTTGGCGGCGTCGTCGCGGGGAGCGGTCGCTGCGGCCGCGGCATCCACTCCCTTGTCATAGAGGTCGAAGTAGCGGGCGGCGGTGTCCATGTCCTTATCGCCGCGGCCCGAGAGGCACACCGCCAGGATCGCGTCGGGGCCGAGCTCCCGCCCGATCCGCAGCGCGCCGGCCAGGGCGTGCGCCGACTCGATCGCCGGGATGATGCCCTCGGTCTCGGAGAGCAGGCGCAGCGCCTGCATCGCCTCGTCGTCGGTCGCCGGGATGTACTCGGCTCGCCCGATCGAGGCGAGCCACGCGTGCTCGGGGCCGACGCCCGGGTAGTCGAGGCCTGCCGAGATCGAGTGGGACTCGGTCGTCTGCCCGTCCTCGTCCTGCAG
>NZ_JAYRDE010000108.1:0-10320 GCF_041909575.1 Microbacterium sp.
GGGACGCGTGCCCGACGCCGCCCTAGTGCGCGACGACTCGCGCCAGAGCTCGCCCGCGCTCTACGCCGCCTTCCTGCGGACGCTCGAGGCGTCACCGTGCATCGTCATCGGCAACCGGTCGGCCGTCTACGCGCCCGTGCACGAGCTGGGCCTGGTCGCGGTGTGGGACGACGGCGATCCGCTGCTCGGCGAGCCGCTGAGCCCCGGGGTGCACGCACGCGATGCGGCCCTGCTCCGCCAGGAGCTCGACGGCGGGGCGCTGGTCTTCGCCGGGCACACGCGCACCACCGACGTCGAGCGGCTGATCGCCGTCGGCTGGGTGCGGGAGGTCACGGCGGCCCGGCGGACGAGCCCGCGCGTGGTGCTGAGCGCCACCCGCGAGGGGGAGTCCCGGGGTGCGCGGGTGCCCTCCGCCGCGTTCGCGACCGCCCGCGAGGCGCTCACGCACGGGCCGGTGCTCGTGCAGGTGGCCCGGCCCGGCTACGCCCCCGTCCTCGTGTGCGCCGAGTGCCGGCATCCGGCTCGCTGTCCGCACTGCGGCGGACCGCTCCACGCGGCCCGGCAGGGGGCAGTGCCGACGTGCACATGGTGCGGGCGCACGGCAGCCGGGTGGACCTGCCCGGAGTGCTCGTCGACCCGGCTGCGCATGGCCTCCTCGGGGAGCGAGCGCACCGCCGACGAGCTCGGGCGCGCCTTCCCGGGCGTCCGGGTGATCGTCGCCGACGGCGACCATCCCGTCACGCAGGTCGACGGCCGCCCCGCGCTCGTGGTCGCGACGCGCGGCGCCGAGCCGATCGCCGCCGGCGGCTACCGGGCGGTCATCCTCCTGGACGGCGACCGGATGCTGCTGGCCGAGGACCTTCGGATCGGCGAGTCGTGCCTGCGCTGGTGGTCCAACGCCGCAGCCCTGGCCGCACCCGACGCGCCCGTCCACCTCGTGGGCGTCGCCGGTCCGGTTGCGCGGGCGCTCGCGACCTGGACGCAGGCCGCTTACGCGCGTGCGGAGCTCGCGGATCGCGCGCCGTTGCGGATGCCGCCCACCGTGCGTGTCGCGTCGGTCGACGGCCCGCGAGCCGCGGTCGAGACGGCGCTGTCCGCCCTCCGTACCGCCGTCCCCGAGCTCGATCGGGAAGCCGTGCTCGGACCCCTCCCTCGAGAAGAAGGCGTCCGGGCGCTGGTGCGGTTCGAGTACGCGCTCGGCACCCGCGTCGCCGAGAGCCTGCGCGCCTCCGTCGTCACTCACGCCATCAAGGCCCGGCGTCCCGCGAAGGGGCGCGCGGCAGGCGTGCGCAATACACTGAAAGTTCGGGTCGACGTGCCCGATCTCGATCTGTGAGGAGCCCCATGCGCCTCGTCTTCGCCGGTACGCCGGAGCCGGCGGTGCCGTCCCTGCGCCGGCTCGCGGCATCCGATCACGATCTCGCGGCGGTCATCACGCGACGGGACGCTCCTCTCGGGCGCAAGCGCGTCCTGACGCCGTCGCCGGTGGCCGCGGCCGCCGAAGAGCTCGGCCTGCACACGCTGCGCGCCGATCGGCTCGATGCCGACGCGACCGAGCGGGTCATGGCGCTGCGACCCGATCTCGGCGTCATCGTGGCATACGGCGGCCTCGTCCGGGAGCCGCTGCTGTCGGCGCCGGTCCACGGCTGGATCAACCTGCACTTCTCGCTGCTGCCGCGGTGGCGCGGTGCCGCCCCGGTGCAGCACGCCCTGATCGCGGGGGATGCCCAGACCGGTGCGAGCGTGTTCCACCTCGTCCCGGAACTCGACGCCGGCGCGGTGTACGCCGAGCGCGCCCATCCGATTCCGGCCGACGCGACCGCCGGAGACCTCCTCTCCGCCCTCGCCGCAGACGGCGCGGACCTGCTGGTGTCCGTCGTCGATGCGATCGCAGCGGGAACGGCCCTCGCCCACCCCCAGGAGGGCGAGCCGACGTACGCCGGCAAGCTCGGCGACGAGGACGGCGCGATCCGGTGGGCCGAGCCGCAGGGCGCGGTGCTCGGCCGCATCCGCGGTGTGACCCCCGAACCCGGCGCTCACACCACCGTCGACGGTGCCCGGGTGAAGGTGCTGGCGGTGCATCCCGCGCCGGAGGATGCTCCGGCTCTGGCCCCCGGCCGGATGGCGCTGGATCGCCGCGAGCTCCTGGTCGGCACCGCGACGGCGCCCCTCGTCCTCGACACCGTGCAGCCGTCCGGAAAGGGCCCGATGCGGGCAGCGGACTGGTGGCGCGGCCTGCGAGCCGACGAACCGGTGGCGGGATCGTGAGCCGGGCCGCCGCGTCACGGCGTGTCGCCTACGACACGCTGCGCGCCGTCCACGAATCGGACGCCTACGCGAATCTGCTGCTGCCCACCGCGATCGCGCGGGCGGGGCTGTCCTCCGCCGATGCGGCGCTGGCCACCGAGCTCGCCTACGGGACCCTCCGCAGACGGGGCACCTACGACGCCGTCATCGCGATCGCCGCCGACCGCGGGACCGCCGATATCGACCCCGCCGTGCTCGATGCGCTCCGGCTGGGCGTGCATCAACTGCTCTCGACGCGCGTGGCCTCGCACGCGGCCGTCAACGAGTCGGTGGAGCTGGCGCGCTCCGCGGCGGGTCGCGGCGCCGCCGGCTTCGCCAACGCCGTCCTGCGGCGGGTCTCGCGCGACACTCCAGGCGACTGGATGACGCGGGTCGCCGAGGGCGCGCGCTCCGACGACGAACGGCTCGGCCTGCTCTTCTCTCACCCGGTCTGGATCGTGCGCGCCTTCCGCCGCGCACTGGCCGCGGAGGGCCGGGCCGACGAGCTCGAGGCGCTCCTCACCGCCGACAACGCATCGCCGCGAGTGACGATGACCGCACTCCCGGGGCTCGCCGAGGTTCCCGATGACGCGCGGCGGACGCCGTACTCGCCCGTCGGCTTCCGGCTCGCCGGCGGCGATCCCGAGGCGACGATCCGCGAGTCGGACGGACGGGTCCGCGTGCAGGACGAGGGCTCGCAGCTCGCCGCTCTGGCACTGACGCGGGCGCTCCCCGTCCGCAAGGGCGAGCGCTGGCTGGATCTGTGCGCCGGACCCGGCGGGAAGACCGCGCTGCTGGCGGCCGAGGCGCTCGCGCACGGCGCGCGCCTCGAGGCGAACGAGATCTCCCCGGCTCGTGCGGGACTCGTGCGCAACGCCCTCGCCGGGGTGCCCCTCGACGTTCCCGTCACGGAGCAGGACGGACGCGTGCGCACCGCCGAGTCGCCCGAGACGTACGACCGCATCCTCGTCGACGCCCCGTGCACCGGCCTCGGCGCGCTGCGCCGGCGCCCCGAGGCGCGGTGGCGCAAGGCGCCCGCCGACGTGCCGGAGCTGACCGAGCTGCAGCGCGAGCTGCTCACCGGTGCCGTCTCGGCGCTCACTCCCGGCGGGGTCGTGGCCTACGTCACGTGCTCGCCGCACCTGGCCGAGACGTCGGGCGTCGTGGCCGAGGTGCGCCGCGAATGGGGCGCCGCCCTCGAGGAGGTGTCGGCCCGCGACGTGCTCACCGCCCTCGCGGACTCCGACCCCGGCCTGCTGCCGCAGGCGGACGGATCGGGGCGCGCGCAGCTGTGGCCGCACCGTCACAACACCGACGCGATGTCGATCTCGCTGCTGCGACGGGTGTGAGGCGCCGCCTCACTCCTTCAGCCAGACCCAGTCCGGCAGATCGGCGAACTCGCCGCGCAGCGCGATAAGCGCCCCGGGGTGGGTGCGACCGAGCTCACGCGCGTCGACCGTGAGCGGCTCTCCCGCGGGCAGGCCCTCGGACAGCTCCCGGAGCACCGCGACGATCCGCTCCGCGCCGGCGTAGCCGAGCTCGCCCCCCAGGCGCACGACGCGTCCGGCGTCGTCGCCGTGCATGGTCATGGCCGGCGAGGCGACGCTCTCGTGCGGTTCGAGCAGATGCATGCCGAATCGCTCCGACGCCGCCTCCACGAGCGCGACGGCGCGCACGCTGTTGCCGTGCTGATCCAGGCGCGGGCTGAACGCGGCGACGCCGAACTGCGACGGGGCGACCGCCATCAGCCCGCCGCTGACGCCGCTCTTCGCCGGCAGCCCCACGCGCAGCAGCCACTCGCCGGAGAAGTCGTACATGCCGCAGCTCGACATGATCGACAGCACGTCGCGCGCGACGCGTTCGCCGACGACGCGCTCCCCGGTCACGGGATTGACCCCGCCGAAGGCGAGCGTCGCCGCCATGATCGCGAGGTCGCGCACGCTCACGAGCAGCGAGCACTGCCGGAAGTAGGTCTCGACGGCGACGTCGACGGGTCCGTCGATCACGCCGTGCGACTTCAGCAGGTGCGCCAGCGCGCGGTTGCGCTCGCCCGTCAGCGACTCGGACGAGTACACCGCCTCGTCCACCCACAGCGACCGTCCGGCGAAGGCCGACAGCAGGTCGGCGATGCGTGCGGTCCGCAGCTCGACGTCGTCGCCGGGGACGAGCGCCGAGGTCGCGATCGCCCCGGCGTTGATCATCGGATTCGCCGGCCGCCCCGTGATCGGTTCGAGGCTGATCGCGTTGAACGGCTCGCCGCTCGGCTCGGCGCCGACTCGGCCCAGCACCGCATCCAGGCCGTGCTCCTCGAGGGCGAGGGCCAGCACGAACGGTTTCGAGATCGACTGGATGGTGAACTCCGCGCGATCGTCGCCGACCGATCGCACGCGCCCGCGCGGGCCGACCACGGCGAACGCCAGCAGGTCGGGATCAGCGGTCGCGAGCTCCGGGATGTAGGCGGCAGGAGCCCCGGAGTCGATCGGACGGATCTCCTCGAGCACCTCGGCGAGCAGTTCCGTGATGGGGTCCACGGCTCGACCATAATGGACGCGTGCCCCTCCGTGACGAGAACGGCCGCGACGGCGGCATCCGCATCAATCCGAGCATCCTGGCGGCCGACTTCGTCAACATGCAGGCCGAGCTCGCCCGCATCGCCGCGGCCGACTTCGTGCACGTCGACGTGATGGACAACCACTTCGTGCCGAACCTCACGTTCGGTCCGCAGATGGTCGAGCGCATCCAGGCCACGAGCCCCGTGCCGCTGGACGTCCACCTCATGATCGCCGATCCCGATCGCTGGGCTCCGGGCTACGCCGAACTGGGCGCCGCCTCGGTCACCTTCCACCTCGAGGCGGCGAACGAGCCGGTCGCCCTGGCACGGCGGCTGCGTGCGATCGGCGCACGCGCCGGCGTGGCCGTCAAGCCCGCGACGCCCGTCGACGGACTGCTGGATCTGCTGGACGACTTCGACCAGATCCTCGTGATGACCGTCGAGCCCGGTTTCGGGGGGCAGTCGTTCATGCCCGAGACGATGCCGAAGCTGCGACGGCTCGCCGACGAGGCGAAGCGACGCGGTTCGTCGGTGTGGCTGCAGGTCGACGGAGGGATCAGCTCCGCGACCATCGCCCAGGCGTCCGAGGCGGGCGCGGACACCTTCGTGGCGGGCTCCGCGGTCTTCGGCGCGAGCGACCCCGAGGCCGCGATCGTCGGTCTTCGCGCGTCGGCCGCGCAGCACGCGCACTGAGCCCGGCGGCGTCACGCGGCGCCGAGGCATCCCACCCGGCCGCTAACCTGGAACCGTGAAGACGTTCGATGCGCTGTTCGCCGAGCTCGCCGCGAAGGCGGCCGAGCGCCCCGCGGGATCGGGGACGGTCGCGCAGCTCGACGCGGGCGTGCACGCGATCGGCAAGAAGATCGTCGAAGAGGCCGCCGAGGTCTGGATGGCGGCGGAGTACGAGTCGACGGATGCCGCAGCCGAGGAGATCTCGCAGCTGCTGTACCACCTGCAGGTGCTGATGCTCGCGAAGGGGCTGAGCCTCGAAGACGTCTACCGACATCTCTGAGCGCGCGCTCCCGTCCGCCCTCGAACCGAAAGCTCCCGCCGCCATGCTGCGCATCGCCGTCCCGAACAAGGGCTCGCTCGCCGAGACCGCCACCGAGATGCTCTCGGAGGCGGGGTACACCGGCCGCCGCGATCCCAAGGACCTCCACGTCATCGACCCGCAGAACGAGGTCGAGTTCTTCTATCTGCGCCCGAAGGACATCGCGACGTACGTCGGGTCCGGTGCCCTCCATGTCGGCATCACCGGACGCGACCTGCTCCTGGACGCCCGCATGCCGGGAGCCCGCGAGATCGAGGCGCTCGGCTTCGGCGGGTCGACGTTCCGCTTCGCGGGACCGCCCGGACGCTTCGCCGGCGTCGCGGACCTCGAGGGCATGAGGGTGGCCACCGCCTATCCGGGCCTCGTCGACGGGTTCCTGGACGACCACGGCGTCGCCGTCGACCTCGTCCCCCTCGATGGCGCGGTCGAGTCGGCCGTGCGCCTGGGGGTGGCCGATGCCGTCGCCGACGTGGTGTCGACGGGCACGACCCTGCGACAGGCGGGGCTGGAGATCTTCGGGCCGATCATCCTCGAGTCCGAGGCCGTCCTCATCGCCGGCCCCGCAGACGTGGACGGCACCGACACGCTGCTGCGCCGCCTGCGCGGGGTGATGGTGGCCCGCCGCTACGTCATGGTCGACTACGACCTTCCCGCCGACCTCGTCGACGACGCCGTGGCCATCGCGCCCGGGATCGAGTCGCCGACGATCGCCCCGCTGCGCGACCCCGCGTGGGTGGCCGTTCGGGTCATGGTGCCGCGTGCAGGCGTCAATCAGGTGATGGACGCGCTCTACTCGATCGGCGCGCGGGCGATCCTGGTGACGGCGATCCACAACGCGAGGCTGTGATGAGCCTCGTCTGCCGGGTCATCCCGTGTCTCGACGTGGCCGCCGGCCGCGTGGTGAAGGGCGTCAACTTCGAGAACCTGCGCGACATGGGCGACCCCGTCGAGCTCGCTCGCGAGTACTTCCGCCAGGGCGCCGACGAGCTCACGTTCCTCGACGTCACCGCGACCGTCGACGAGCGCTCGACGACCTACGACGTCGTGCGCCGCACCGCGGAGCAGGTCTTCATCCCCCTCACCGTGGGCGGGGGAGTGCGCTCGGCCGAGGACGTGGCACGGCTGCTCTCGGTCGGGGCCGACAAGATCGGCGTGAACTCCGCGGCGATCGCCCGCCCCGCGCTCCTGGACGAGATCGCCGATCGGTTCGGCGCCCAGGTGCTCGTGCTCTCGCTCGACGTCAAGCGCTCGCCCGGGACGGAGTCCGGCTTCGTCGTCACGACCCACGGCGGTCGCACCGAGACGACCCTCGACGCCCTCGAATGGGCCCGCGAGGCGATCGAGCGCGGTGCGGGGGAGCTCCTCGTGAACTCCATCGACGCCGACGGGACGAAGGAGGGCTTCGATCTCGAGCTCGTCGCGCTCATGCGCGAGGTCTCGAGCGTCCCGGTGATCGCCTCGGGGGGCGCCGGAAGCGCCGAGGACTTCGGCCCCGCCGTCGAAGCGGGCGCCGACGCCGTGCTCGCGGCATCCGTCTTCCACTCCGGGCAGCTGACCGTCGGAGACGTCAAGAGGGCGATGGCGGCCGGCGGCATCGAGGTGCGGGAGGTGGCGGCATGACCGAGACCGTTCAGGCGCGCATCGATCGCGTCTCGTTCGACGCCCACGGCCTCGTCGCGGCGATCGTGCAGCAGTGGGACACCCGCGAGGTCCTCATGCTCGGCTGGATGGATGCCGAGGCCCTGCGCCGCACGCTCACCGAGGGCCGCGTGACGTTCTGGTCGCGCTCGCGCCAGGAGTACTGGCGCAAGGGCGACACGTCCGGCAACATCCAGCTCGTGCGGGGAGCCCGGCTCGACTGCGACGGGGACGCCGTCCTGCTCGAGGTCGAGCAGATCGGTCCCGCGTGCCACACCGGCACCCGCACGTGCTTCGACGCCGACGATCTCGAGCCCGTCGCCGGCCCGGAGCGCCCCGAGTGATCCGGCGCGCGCGCCTGCTCGCCGTCGTCGTCCTCGTCGCGTGCGGCGCGGTGACGGTCATCTCCTCGACGCAGACGTGGCTCCTCGCGGTGCTCGACGACGGCGGGGCGCACGCCCTCGAGGTTGCGGGCGCCGCGGCGATCCCGGTGCTCGCGCCTCTCGGACTCGCCGTCCTGGCACTCGGCGGCGCCCTCTCGATCGTCGGCCGGGTCCTGCGGTACGTCTTCGGGGCGCTGACGGTCCTCATCGCGGTGGTCCTCGGCTGGCTGACGGCCCAGATCGTCTTCGCCCAGCCCGTCGGCGCGGTCGCGTCCACGGTCACGGAGGCGACCGGCATCACCGGAGAGGGCGCGGTCGCCGACCTGGTCGCGTCGATCGCCCTCACCCCCTGGCCGGCCGTGACGCTCGTGACCACGGTGGTGCTGCTCGCCGCGGGAGCGTTCACGCTCGCGACGGCGCACCGCTGGGGAGGCACGGGGCGCCGCTACCGCACCGAGGACGCACCGAGGGCCGCCGCCGCCGGCTCGCGGCCGCACGACGCCATCGACTCGTGGGACGACCTGTCGCGTGGCGAGGATCCCACCACCCGCCCGCTAGACTGACCACATCCCCGCGACCACCTGGAGGACCCCCATGAGCAACCACATCGGCGACCCCGGCCACGGACACTCGCCCGCCGCCTGGACGGCCGTCGTGATCATGCTCGTCGCGGTCACGCTCGGCACGCTGTTCTACTGGTTCGACATGCCGATCCTCGTGTGGGCATCGGCCGCGCTCCTCGTGGTCGGCGCCATCGTCGGCTGGGTGATGGCCAAGGCCGGCTACGGCGCCAACGGTCCGAAGTACGCCTCGAAAGAGCACTGACGTGCTCGCCGACCTCACGGCCGGCGCGGTTCAGGATGCCGAGGCCCGCGCCTCGGCGCGGCCGCTCGCGGCCGTCGAGGCTGCGGCTCTCGCGCAGTCGCCTGCCCGTGACGCCCTGGCCGCTCTCGCTCCCTCGGACCGCGTGAAGATCATCGCCGAGGTCAAGCGCGCGAGTCCGTCCCGCGGCGATCTCGCCGACATCCCCGACCCTGCGCTGCAGGCCCTCCGGTACGAAGAGAGCGGAGCATCCGCCATCTCGGTGCTCACCGAGGGACGCCGGTTCAAGGGGAGCCTCGCCGACCTCGAGGCCGTCCGCTCCGCGGTCGAGCTTCCGGTGCTGCGCAAGGACTTCATCGCCAACGAGTATCAGGTGCTCGAGGCCCGCGCGTCGGGTGCCGACCTCGTACTTCTCATCGTCGCCGCGCTCGAGCAGGACGTGCTCGCCCGCCTGCACGCGCTCATCCTCGATCTCGGCATGACGCCGCTCGTCGAGGCGCACTCCGCCGCCGAGGTCGATCGCGCGGCCGACCTCGACGCGAAGCTGATCGGCGTCAACGCGCGCGACCTGTCGACCTTCGAGCTCGACCGCGACCTGTTCGGCCGGCTGGCCGACCGGATCCCCGCCGGTGCCGTCAAGGTCGCCGAGTCCGCCGTCCTCGCCCCCGCCGACGTGGCCCACTACCGGGCAGCCGGGGCGGATGTGGTGCTCGTCGGAGAGGCGCTCGTGACCAACGACCCGGTCTCGACCCTGAAATCGTTCCTGGAGGCGGGCGCATGAGCCTTCGCGAGGCATCCGGTCCCTTCTTCGGCGACTTCGGCGGGCGGTACATGCCCGAGTCGCTGATCGCCGCGATCGACGAGCTCACGGCGGAGTACGAGGCGGCGAAGGCGGATGCCGCGTTCCAGGCCGAGTTCGTGCGCCTGCTGCACTCCTACGCCGGACGCCCGTCGCCCATCACCGAAGTGCCGCGCTTCGCCGCGCACGCCGGCGGTGCCCGGGTCTTCCTCAAGCGCGAGGACCTCAACCACACCGGCTCGCACAAGATCAACAACGTCCTCGGCCAGGCGCTGCTCACCCAGCGCCTCGGCAAGACGCGGGTGATCGCCGAGACCGGCGCCGGCCAGCACGGTGTCGCCACGGCGACCGCTGCGGCCCTCTTCGGCTTCGACTGCACCATCTACATGGGCGAGGTCGACACCGAGCGCCAGGCGCTCAACGTCGCCCGCATGCGCCTGCTCGGCGCGGAGGTCGTGCCGGTGAAGACCGGCTCGCGCACTCTGAAGGACGCGATCAACGACGCGTACCGCGACTGGGTCGCGAGCGTGGAGACGACGAACTACATCTTCGGCACGGCCGCGGGCCCGCATCCCTTCCCGGCGATGGTGCGCGACTTCCAGAAGGTCATCAGCGAGGAAGCCCGGGCCCAGCTGCTCGAGGAGGCGGGGCGCCTGCCCGACGCCGTGCTGGCGTGCGTGGGCGGCGGATCCAATGCGATCGGCATGTTCGACGCGTTCCTCGACGACGAGGGCGTCAAGCTCTACGGCGTCGAGGCCGCCGGCGACGGCGTGGACACCCCGCGCCACGC
>NZ_JAYRDE010000109.1:0-10309 GCF_041909575.1 Microbacterium sp.
CGGCTTCGGGGGCGAGGCCGCGGCCCCGCCCCACCAAAGTGCAGGAGTTATGCGCCGGGGCAGACCGGGGCAGACCGGGGAGGCCGCCGGCCCCGCCCCACCAGAGTGCAGGAGTTATGCGCCGAGGCAGACCGGGGAGGCCGCCGGCCGGGTCAGCGCAGCGCGCCGACGCTGGCGAGCGCGAGGCGCACGAGGGTGCCGCGGCCGCCCTCCATCTCGGCGGAGAGGGCATCGGATGCCGCTTCCTGCGGCGCCATCCACGTCACCTCGAGCGCATCCTGGCGCGGCTCGCACGTGCCGCTGACCGGCACGACGAACGCGAGCGAGACGGCGTGCTGGCGATCGTCGTGGAAGGCGCTCACGCCCGGGATCGGAAAGTACTCCGCCACCGTGAACGGCGTCGGCTGGGGCGGCAGCATGGGGAAGGCCATCGGGCCGAGGTCGTTCTCGAGGTGGCGGAAGAGCGCGTCGCGCACCGTCTCGCCGTAGCGGACGCGGCCCGAGACCAGCGTGCGGGTGATCTCTCCGAGCGGGGTCGCCCGCAGCAGGATGCCGACCTCCATCACCGCCCCGACGCCGTCGGTGCGCACCGGCAGGGCCTCGACGTACAGCATCGGCAGCCGTCGGCGGGCCTCGGCCAGCTCGACATCGGTCAGCCAGCCCGGATTCGCGGAGCTCCCGGGGGTGGGCGAGCCGAAGCTGCCGTCGCCGACCGGGTGCCCGCCCTGCCCGAAGGACGCGCCGACGCCGCGGAGCGGATCCCGGGGCGTGCCCGAGTCGTCGCTCTCGTTCGGGTCGGGGTCAGGGGTGCGGACCGGCATGCCTCCTGTATACCCCACAAGGTGCCGCGGCGCGGGTCAGCGCGGAAGCGAGGCGGGCACCGAGGCGAGCAGGCGACGGGTGTACGGATGCCGCGGCTCGGCCAGCAGTCGCGCGGTGGGCCCACGCTCGACGATCTCTCCCTGCGACATCACCACCGTCTCCTCGCACACGCGGCGCACGACGGCGAGATCGTGGCTGATGAACAGGAGCGTGAGTCCGCGGTCGCGGCGCACCGCCGCGACGACGTCGAGCACCTGCGCCTGGATCGAGACGTCCAGCGCGCTCGTGGCCTCGTCCATGACCAGCAGCCCGGGTTCCACGGCGAGGGCCCGCGCGATGGCGACGCGCTGACGCTGGCCGCCGGAGAGGGTGCGAGGACGTGCGGACGCGTGCTTCTCGCCGAGTCCGACCGAGTCGAGCAGCGCGAGGACGCGCCGCCGGGACTCGGCGGTCGAGAGCTTCGTGTGCAGTCGCAGGGCATCCTCGATCGCGCGGCCCGCGGCGATGCGGGGGTCCAGCGACAGGTACGGATCCTGGAACACCATCTGCACGCTGCGGGCGTGCGCGAGCCGCTCCGCGCGCGTGCGCGGCACCGCGGTGCGTTCGCGCCCGGCGATCGTGATGTCGCCGGCATCCGCCTGCTCCAGCCCCACCACCATCCGGGCGAGGGTCGACTTGCCCGATCCCGACTCGCCGACCACCGCGAGCGCGCCGCCCTCGGGAACCTCGAACGACACCTGGCGCACCGCCTGCACGGGCGCCTTCCCCCGGCGGTGGTAGGACTTCGACAGGTCGCGCGCGTCGAGCAGGGGGGCCGCGCCGGATGACGGCGGCGGCGTCGGCGGATCGGCGAGCGGGCCGTCGAGCGTGGGCGTCGTGGCGACCAGGCGGCGGGCGTAGTCGGTGACCGGCGCCGTGAGCACCCGGGCGGCGACGCCCTCCTCCTCGATCGCCCCCGCCCGCATGACCGCGATGCGGTCGCACAGCGACCCCGCGAGGGTGAGGTCGTGGGTGATGAAGAGCAGCCCCATGCCGCGCGCATCGCGCAGCTCCTTCAGGAGCCCGATGATCTCGGCCTGCGTCGTGACGTCGAGCGCGGTCGTCGGCTCGTCGCACACCAGAAGGCGGGGGTCGCTGGTGAGGGCCCCCGCGATCATGACGCGCTGCAGCATCCCGCCCGAGAACTCGTGGGGGTACTGCCGCAGATGCTCCTCCGGATCGGGCAGCCGCACCGCGGCGAGCAGCTCGATCGCGCGCTCACGCGCCCGCACGGCGCTCCACCCCTCGTTGAGCCGCAGCGTCTCGGTCATGTGGTCGCCGATCGTCCGCATCGGGTTCACCCCTGCCCGCGGGTCCTGGAAGATCATCGCCGCTCCGTGCCGGCGGATCTCGAGGAGGTCGCGGCGCGAGGCGCCGAGCACCTCGCGCCCGTGGAGGCGCACCGACCCCGCGGTGCGGGCCCGCTCGGGGAACAGCCCCAGCACGGTCCGGGCGGTGAGCGACTTTCCCGATCCCGATTCGCCGACGAGCCCCACGGTCTCGCCGCGGTCCACCGCGATCGAGATGCCGCGCAGCAGATCCGTCTCATCCGGGAGGCGGATGCCGAGCCCGTCGATCTGCAGAAGCGTCATCGCGATCCTCCTCCGACGCGGCGCGAGAACTCCTCGCCGATGATGTTCACCGCGACCACGACGATCACGACCGCGACCGCGGGGGCGATCGCCGGCAGGAAATGGCCGCCCGGCAGGCCCGCCTGGGCCTCGTTGATCATCGAGCCCCAGTCCGGAGTGGGCGGCTGGACCCCGAGTCCGAGGAACGACAGTGCGGCGAGCTCGGCGAGAACGTAGCCGAAGTTGAGCGTCGACTGCGCGCCCACGACGGGCGTGACGTTCGGGAGCACCCGGCGCAGCGCGATCCACGGTGCGCTGAATCCCTGCACCCGGTACGCCGACACGTACGGACGGTGGCGCTCCGCGGTCACGAGCGTGCGGGTGAGGCGCGCCACGAAGGGGATGTACGCGATGCTCATCGCGATGACGGGTGCGACCAGACCCTTCCCGAACAGCGCGACCGCCATGATCGCGATCAGCAGCGACGGGAAGGCGAAGATGACGTCGAAGAGACGCCCGAGCGCCGCGTCGAGCCACCCGCCGCGCCAGCCGGCGAGCAGGCCGAGCAGCGCGCCGAAGACGGTGGAGAGCACCACGACCAGGAGCGGTCCGACCAGTGCGGTGCGCGCGCCGAAGATGATCCGGCTCAGGATGTCGCGCCCCAGCGCATCGGTTCCGAGCCAGTGCGCCGGGCTCGGCGGCGCGTAGACCGCGAGCAGGTCCACGGCGTCGGGGTCGTACGGGGCGACGAAGGGGGCGAAGACGGCGGCGAGCGCGAACAGGCCGAGCACGACCGCGGCGGTCAGGAACACGGCATCCGCCCGTCGCGCACGCGGCGCGCGCAGGACCCGGACGGCGATCGTCGGCGACGTCATCGGGCACCTGCTCCCGCTGCGGTGCGCGGATCGATCAACGGCTCGAGGACGTCGATCACCGCGTTGACCAGCACGAAGGCGGTGACGATCAGCAGCACGATCGCCTGCACGACCGGGTAGTCGAGACGGTCCACGGACTGGACGAGGAGCGACCCGATCCCGGCGATCCCGAATGCGGACTCTACGATCGAGCTCGCGACGAGGAGACCCGCCACGAGGATGCCGCTGACCGTGAGGATCGGCCACAGCGCGTTGCGGAACACGTGACGACGCACGACCACGGGGCGGCGCAGGCCCCGGCTCGTGGCCACTTCGACGTGCTCCCGATCGAGCTGCTCCACCATCGCGGACCGCGTGACCTTCGCGACGAGCACGGTGAAGACGATCGCGAGCGCCGTCGCGGGTAGGACGAGGTGGTACACCGTGTCGACGAATCCCTCCCCCGACCCGAAGGACGGGAACCAGCCGAGCTGCACCGAGAAGAAGGCGATCAGCACGATCGAGCCGACGAACGAGGGGATGGCCCCGAGGATCGTCAGCGCGACGAGCACCAGGCGGTCGCCCGCGCGGCCCCGGTTGAGCGCGGCGATCGCGCCGAACGCCAGGCCGGCCACGGCGATCGCGGCGCCGGCCATGACCACGAGCATGAGCGTGACGGGGAGGCGCTCGCCGATGACGGTCGCGACATCCTGCCGGTACTGCAGCGAGCGGCCGAAGTCGCCCTGCACGACTCCCCCCAGCCAGTGGAGGTACTGCTGCCACGGCGGCAGGTCGAGCCCGTACAGCTCCTTGACCTCGGCGACGGCCTCGGGGCTCGGCGTGCGGCCGCGCAGCAGGAAGTTCACCGGGTCGCCGGGGACGAGGAAGCGGGAGAAGAAGACCAGGAGCGAGGCGAGGAAGAGGGTGAGCAGGAGCCCACCCAGCTTCCCCGCGACGCGACGGACGGCGGTCATCGGATGCCGGTTGCCAGGACGATCGACGCTAGCTGGCGCCGATGGTCGCCGCCCACGGGTAGTACATGAAGGCGATGGACGGCGCGACGCCGGTGATGCGGTCGCCCAGGAACATCGACATCGGCGCGGTGTACAGCGGCAGCCACGGCACCTGCTCGTTGGCGATCTGCTGCGCCTTGGCCGTCTGCACGCTGCGCGCCGCGGGGTCGTCGATCGCCATCGCCTCGTTCACGACGGCGTCGTACTCGGGGTCGTTCCAGCCGCCGTAGTTGCTGAACTCGCCGGTGCGCAGCACCGCGTACATCTCCAGCGGGTCGGGGCTGGACAGGTACCAGCTCGTCAGGAACAGGTCCACGCCCTCGCGCGCACTCGGGTCGGAGAACAGCGTCGTGTAGGCGCCGGGGGTGACCGATTCGATGCGGGCGGTGAGACCGATGGATTCGGCCGCGGCGGCGGTCGCCTGCGAGATGACCGCGAACTCCCCCGAGATCGGGGCCGTCACGATGACGATCTCCTCGCCCGCGACGCCCGCCTCCTCGACGAGCGCCTTCGCAGCCTCGACGTCGTGGTCGTAGTGATCGACGTCCTCGAACGCGGTCTCGACGGCAGCGGGATCGGCTCCGACCCACACCGACTCGGTCGTCAGCACATCGGTGACCTCTCCGACACCGCCCGCGGCTGCCTGCACGATGCCTTCGCGGTCGAGCGCCATGAGGAGCGCCTGGCGGACGCGCACATCGCCGAGGGGTCCTTCGAGGTTGCTCACGATCAGGCTCGACACGGCGGTCGTGAGGCCGAAGAGGACGTCGCCCGCATCCGATCCGCGGAGCTGCGGGAAGGCCGCCGCGGGCACCATCCAGGTCCCGTCCACCTCGCCCGAGGCGAGGGCGTTCACGCGCGCGGTGGGGTCGGTCTGGAAGACGAACTCCACCTCGCCCGCGCGCGCCTTGAGGTCGGCATCCCAGTAGTCGTCGTAGCGCTCGAGCGTGATCGACTCGCCGGACTTCCAGTCGGAGAGACTGAACGGGCCGGTGCAGTTGACGCCGCCCGACGAGTTGCCGTAGTCCGCACCCGCCGCGGCGAGCGTCGCCGCCGACTCGACGACGCCGGCCGCGCCGCCCATCGCCAGGTTGAACTGCGACCCCGCCGCCGACAGCGTCACGGTCACCTCGCGGTCGCCGGTCTGCTCGATCGACGTCACGTTCTGGTAGCTGGAGTACCAGAACGACCCGACCGCCGGATCGAGGTGCCGGCTCATCGACGCCACCACGTCCGCCGCCGTCAGCGGCGTGCCGTCGTGGAAGGTCACACCGTCGCGGATCGTGTAGACCCACGTGTTCGGGTCTGGCTGCGCCGCCGCCTCGGCGAGCCCGGGACTGAGCGAGTAGTCGGGGTTGAGCCTCAGCAGCGACTCGCACACGTTGGCGAGCACCTGGTTGTCGGCGTAGTCGAAGGCGTAGGCGTAGTCGAGTGAGAACGGCTCGGCATAGATCGACCACGTGAACGAGTCGATGTCGCCGGACGGCGCCGGCGTGACCTCGGTGAGCTCCCAGTCGGTCGGCGTGGCATCCGGGGTCGCGGAGGCGCCGGAGCAGGCGCTCACGACGAGAGCCGACGCGGACAGCCCCGCCACGACGGCGAGGGTTCGGGTGATGGTGCGCAGATTCGTCATGACGGGTCCTTCTCGGTGTCGGTCTGCAGACGGTAGGCGAGCTCGCCCTCGATCCAGGTGGACTGGACGGTGGCGTGGTGGATGTCCTCCGCGGGCACGGAGAACGGGTCGGGCGAGAGCACGACGAGGTTGGCGAGGTAGCCCTCGCGCACCCAGCCGGTGTCGTGGTCGCGGTGGTTCACGTAGGCGGATCCCGACGTGTAGGCCGCCATCGCCGTCTCGAGATCGAGCCGCTGGTGCGCCCCGCCGAGGGGGGCGGCCGTGCTGCCGGGATGCACCCGGGTGACGGCGATGTGGACGGCGTCCATCGGGTCGGCGCTGGAGACGGGCCAGTCGCTGCCCGCCGCCAGCCGAACCCCCGCGCGGGCGAAGTCGCCGAACGGATAGTGCCGCTCCTCGGCGCCGTCGCGGAGGAACGGGAGCGTCAGCTCGTCGAGCTGGGGCTCGTGGGACGCCCACAGCGCCTGGAGGTTGGCGACGGCATCCGTCTCGGCGAACCGCGGCACCTCGGCCTCGTCCACGACCTGCAGATGCGCGAGATGATGCCGGCGGTCGGTGGGGCCGTTCGCCGCGCGCGCGGCCTCGACGGCATCGAGGGCCTCGCGCACGGCTCGGTCGCCGAGCGCGTGGAAGTGCACCTGCATGCCGGCCGCGTCGAGCGCCGTGACGGCCTCGCGCACGACCGACGGGTCGACGAACGACAGCCCGCGGTTGCCCGTGGCGTGACCATGCGGGTCCTTGTACGGCGTGAGCATCGCCGCAGTCTGATTCTCGGCGACCCCGTCGACCATGATCTTCGTGGTCGAGATGGTCAGTCGATCGGCGGGGACCCGTGCGGCGAGCGCGTCGCGCTTGGCGGTCATGCGCGCGACCTGCTCGACGCCCTGGTCGCGTTCCCACCACTGGGCACCGGTGACGTGCACTCGCAGCACGCCCTCGCGCACGGCGCGCTCGTAGGCATCGAGCGGATCGGCGATGATGCTGGACGCGCCGACCGCGGCATCCTGCCACCCGGTGATCCCGAGGGCGATCAGCTCCTCCTGCGCGGCGAGCAGCCCGCGGTAGGCGAGTTCGGGGTCGTGGTCCGGACGCACCCCGGAGAAGAGTTCGCCGGCGCCTTCGTGGAACGTGCCGGCGGGAGTGCCGTCGGCCTCGCGCTCGATGCGCCCGTCGTCGGGGTCGGGCGTGGACGCGTCGAGACCGGCGAGGCGGATCGCGGCGCTGTTCGCCCAGGAGCTGTGGTGGTCGCGGCTGAGCAGCAGCACCGGCCGGTCGGGCACGATCGCGTCGAGAAGCCCGCGGACCGGCGCGCCGCCGGGGAAGTGGTCCATCGACCAGCCGCCGCCGAGGATCCACGGCTCCTCGGGATGCGCGTCGGCGTAGGCCTTGATGCGGGCGACCGCGTCCTCGGCGTCGGCGGCGCCGGTGAGATTGCACTGCAGCAGCTCCATGCCGCCCGAGACGGGGTGCACGTGGGCGTCCTGGAAGCCGGGCGAGAGCAGCGCCCCGTCGAGATCCACGACACGTGTGCCGTCGCCGATCAAGGCGGACGCCTCGGACTCGGGAACGATCGCGGCGATCCGGCCGTCGGCGACCGCCACCGCGAGCCCGGTGATCGGCCGGCCCGTGCCGGTGAACACCGGTCCGCCGACGAACAGCACTTCTGCGACTCCCATGTCGTCCCGCTTCCTCTGAAGGATCTCGATGCGCCGAGGCTATGCCGCCGCAACACTGGTGTCAACGGTGTTGACTAATTCGTGATCTCGCAGGTTAGGCTGATCGCACAGGGCAGGTCGGGCGGATGCCGCATCCTGCCGCCGACGGGAGGACACGACGTGGCGAAGGCGCAGACCGGCCGCACCAGCACGGCCCGCAAGGTGCGCCTGGACCGCGACGCGATCATCGCGGCGGCGCTGGAGCTCGCCGCGGCACCGGGTGCGACGACGGTCTCGTTCCGGGATCTGGGGTCCCGTCTCGGCGTGGACCCCACCGCCGTGTACCGCCACTTCCGCAGCAAGGAAGAGCTGATGGGAGCGCTGTTCGAGCACGTCACCGACATCGGTCTCGACGCGATCGACGCTCCGCCCGAGGAATGGCAGGAGCGGCTGCGGCAGCTCGCGCTGCGCACCCGCGAGGCCCTCAGCCGCTACCCCGCCGTCGGCGGTGAGGCCATGCTGCTCACGACCAACGGCCTCGCCGAGCACCGCGCGATGGAGACGATCCTCGACGCGTTCGCCCGCGCGGGTCTGGAGGGGGACGAGCTCGTCCGGCACTACGCCCTCTTCGCGATGCAGACCCTCTCCGGGAGCGCCAACGCGGCCCGTGCCCGTGCTCTGCACCCCGGCGAGTCCGACTCGCTCTGGCTCGATGCGCCGCTGCTCGTGGACCCCCGCGAGTTCCCGCTCATCGCCCGCAACGCGCCGCGGCTCGCCGAGCTGCGCGACGAGGCGCTCTACCTCGCCGGCATCGACATGGTCATCGCCTCCGCGGAGCGCACCGCCGCCCGCCCCTGACCCCCCGTTCCGGGCCGTTCCGGTCGCGCCGTCGCCGCTCGGCGGTTCGACGGGCAGGATGGACGCGTGAACAACCCCGCGCCCCTCGACGCCGAAGCCGTGCTGTGGTCCGTTCAGGGCGGCGAACGGGAAGGCCAGCCGCTCCTCGTGCTGCTACACGGCTACGGGGCCGACGAGCGCGACCTGTTCGGGCTCGTCCCGTACCTGCCACCCGCGTTCGCCGTCGCCGCCGTGCGCGCGCCGCTCGCACCGCCGTTCCCCGCGCCGGGCTACTCCTGGTATCCGATCGAGAACCTCGAGGATCGGGATCCCGTCCACACCACGGCCGCGGCCGCCGGGCTTCTCGCCTGGGCCGATGCCGCGGCATCCGCTCACCCCTCCATCGGACTCCTCGGCTTCTCGCAGGGGGCCGCAGTCGCGCTGCAGGCGATGCGCCTGGAGCCCGACCGGTTCGCGTTCGCCGTGAACCTGTCGGGATACGTCACTCCCGGCGCCCTGCCGCGCGACGCCGAGCTCGCCGACCGGCGTCCGCCCGTGTTCTGGGGGCGTGGGACGAACGACGACATCATCCCCGGATACCTCGTCGACCACACGACCGAGTGGCTGCCCGGCCACGTCGAACTCAGCGGCCGCGTCTATCCCGGCCTCACGCACAGCGTGTCGGAGCAGGAGCTCGCCGACGTGCGCACGTTCCTCGACAAGCAGCTCGCCGAGCTCAGCGGCTGAGGATCTCCCGGGGCGGTGGGACGCGGCATCCGCTATCGTGGTCCTGCCTCTGTCCCGAGTGTGAGGAAATCCGTTGAAGCTCATCGACGCGACCGCGCTGTAATCGCGCCGCTCCGTCGACCCTTCGACGCGCCGGCGCCCTGATTCCGCGCTGACCCGTCGATCCCGCCGCTTCTTCCTCGGCTCCGGCATGCCCGCCGGCCGTTCGCGGCCCCCGGTGTCAGCGCATGACCGACACCAGGAGGCCTCATGCCCGCCCACACCGCTCTCCCATCCGTCGTGCTCGACCGCGTCTCGTTCGCGTGGCCCGACGGCACCATCGCCCTCGACGGCGTCACCGGCTCGTTCGGCGCCGGCCGCACCGGCCTCGTCGGCCGCAACGGCTCCGGCAAGTCGACGCTGCTGCGCCTCATCGCCGGCGAGCTCACTCCCGACGGCGGCCAGCTGGGAAGGACCGCGGATGCCGCGTACCTCCCGCAGCGGCTGACGCTCGACATCCACCGGCCCGTCGCCGACCTGCTCGGGGTCGGACCCGCGCTGCGCGCGCTGCGCGCGATCGAGTCCGGCGACGCCGACCCCCGTCACTTCGACGCCGTCGGCAGCGACTGGGACATCGAGGCCCGGGCGCACGCCGCGCTCGCCGATGCCGGACTCGCTCCCGGCATGCTCGACCGCACCGTCGGCGGGCTGTCCGGAGGCGAGGCCGTGCTCACGGCGATCGCCGGGATCCGGCTGCGCGGCGCGCCGATCACCCTGCTCGACGAGCCGACCAACAACCTCGATCGCGACGCCCGCGCCCGGCTGCGCGACATGGTGAGGTCGTGGCGGGGCGCGCTCGTCGTGGTGAGCCACGACGTCGCCCTGCTCGAGCTGATGGACGACACCGCCGAGCTGTACGACCACGAGCTGGCCACCTTCGGCGGTCCGTACTCCGAATGGCGCGCGTGGCTGGATGCCGAGCAGGACGCCGCGCGGAACGCCGAGCGCGCCGCAGCCCAGACCGTGCGCCGCGAGAAGCGGGAGCGGATCGCCGCCGAGGTCACCCTCTCGCACCGGGCCGCGATGGGCCGCAAGGCGCAGGCCGAGAAGCGCGTGCCGAAGATCATCGCGGGTGGCCGGAAGATGGCAGCCCAGGTCT
>NZ_JAYRDE010000110.1:0-10279 GCF_041909575.1 Microbacterium sp.
AGCAGATGCGGGGGACGTCGTACTTGTCGGCCTGACGCCACACGGTCTCGGACTGGGGCTCGACGCCCTCCTTGCCGTCGAAGACGGCGACGGCGCCGTCGAGGACGCGGAGCGAGCGCTCCACCTCGACGGTGAAGTCCACGTGACCGGGCGTGTCGATGATGTTGATCTGGTTCTTGTCCCAGAAGCAGGTCACGGCGGCCGACGTGATCGTGATGCCGCGCTCCTGCTCCTGCTCCATCCAGTCGGTGGTCGCGGCGCCGTCGTGCGTCTCACCGATCTTGTGGTTGACGCCCGTGTAGAACAGGATGCGCTCGGTCGTCGTCGTCTTGCCGGCATCGATGTGCGCCATGATGCCGATGTTGCGGACCTTGTGGAGGTCGGTGAGCACTTCTTGTGCCACGGGGTGTCTTCCTTACGTGTTCGGGAGGCGCCGGCGGGGGGGCTCGCCCCCGGCCGGCGACACAGAGCTGGTTACCAGCGGTAGTGCGCGAAGGCGCGGTTCGACTCGGCCATCTTGTGGGTGTCTTCGCGGCGCTTGACCGCGGCACCCAGGCCGTTCGAGGCATCCAGGATCTCGTTCTGGAGGCGCTCGGTCATGGTCTTCTCACGACGACCCTTCGCGTAGCTCACGAGCCAGCGGAGGGCGAGCGTGTTGGCGCGGTGAGGCTTGACCTCGACCGGCACCTGGTAGGTCGAGCCACCGACGCGGCGGCTCTTGACCTCGAGGGTCGGGCGCACGTTGTCGAGCGCCTTCTTCAGCGTGGCGACGGCGTCCTGGCCGTTCTTCGCCTCGACACCGCGCAGGGCGGTGTAGACGATCGACTCGGCGATGGACTTCTTGCCGTCCACGAGGATCTTGTTGACCAGCTGGGTGACGACGGGGGCGCCGTACACCGGGTCATTGACGACGGGGCGCTTCGGAGCGGGTCCCTTGCGAGGCATCTAACTCAACCCTTCTTCGCGCCGTAGCGGCTACGGGCCTGCTTGCGGTTCTTGACGGCCTGGGTGTCCAGGGCGCCGCGAACGATCTTGTAGCGGACGCCCGGGAGGTCCTTCACACGACCGCCGCGCACGAGCACCAGCGAGTGCTCCTGCAGGTTGTGGCCCTCGCCGGGGATGTAGGCGGTGACCTCGGTGCCGTTGCGGAGCTTGACACGGGCGACCTTGCGCATCGCCGAGTTCGGCTTCTTGGGCGTGGTCGTGTACACGCGGGTGCAGACACCCGCCTGCTGCGGGTTCGCCTTGAGCGCCGGCGCCTTGGTCTTCGAGACCTTGGGCGAGCGACCCTTGCGAACCAACTGCTGAATGGTTGGCACGTTCTCTCCTATGTTGTGCTGCGCGGGTCCCTGAGGCTCCGCACAGGTGCTGCACGGTGACAGCGGTCGTGTCTCCCCCGCAGCATCCGGATCTTGCGATTCGTGACGCAGCGGGCTCACATTCATCCACCGGCGAGGCATGATGGTGCCTCGCGGTTGTGTGGTGGATATGCCGTGGGGGTGACCTGTTCGCAGGTCGTTCCCTGAGATGCGGCGCTTGCAGACCGCCTCCGCGCCGAGGCACGGCGGACGGCGCGCGCGAGCGCACACCCGGTCAATGATACGCGGGATGCCGGGGGTCGGTCAAACCGCGCAGCTCCTGCTCAGCATGTCCTCGCATCGGCGCCCGTCAGCGCCGCTCAACTCCCCGGGAACGACGTTCCCTCGCGAGGGAGGCGGCCGCGAGAGCGGCGACCGCACCGGAGGCGAGCGCGAAGAGCGTGAAGGTGATCGCGCCGACGATCGCCGGCCCTTCGCCCCGATCGCCGCCGCCGCGACCGGACGTCGGTATCGGGGTGTACGGACCCTCGCGGAACACCGTGATCCAGGTGCTCACCGCGCCCCAGCCGAGGAACACGACCAGCAGGATGCTCAGAACCAGGAGGCCGAGGCGGAGGAGCATCCTCGATCAGCGAGCGCCGACGGCGCGCGCAGCGCGGTCGACGGCAGACGACACGACACCGCTTCCGAGCGGGTCGCCGAGGGGGGCGTCGATGCCGCGGGCGGCAAGCGCGGACACGGCGGCAGACCTCCCTGCCGCCAGAGCCGCGCGCTCGTCCTCGGGGAGGGCGGCGTACAGATCTCTCACCGCACGCGCCGAGGCGTCCCGCTCCTCTGCGACCGAGGACGCGAGCTCTGCGGTGAAGGCGTCGCCGTCCTGGTCGGCGCGACGGGGCCGGGGTTCGGGCGCGAGACCACGACGCGCCCACGCGCACCACGCCGCGAGCAGGATGATCAGGATCAGGGCTGCCGCGCCGACGACGAGCCACGGCACGAGCGACGGCTCGAACCGCAGCACGAGGAAGGACGCGAACCCGAGCGGTGCGACGATGAGGACCGCGGCGACCCACCCGCAGAACGCCACCGCAGCGGGCGGGGGACTCGATCGGCGCACGGGAAGGCTCGCGCCCGCGTAGCAGAGGGCGGATGCCGCGGCGAAGCACATCGCCACGGGAGCGGCCACCTCGAGATCGATGTCGGCGCGGGAGAAGAAGAGCGCGAACGCCGCAGCGGCGGCGAGGTAGGTCAGCAGCACCGCCAGCGTGCGGAACCACGGCATGCGCTGGCGAGGTGCCCGTGCGGCCGTCGCGGCGTCATCGCGAAGTCCCTGGATCATCGCCGAGCGACGCTCGCGGATGCGGTCCGCCGACCTCGCCGCCAGCTCGTCGACTCGCGCAAGATAGGCCGGTGCGCCGGCGAGCACGGCTCGCTCCGCCAGAGTCGGATCGGCCGCGAGAGCCGCCGGGTCCATCGCGGCGAGGCGGTCGTGCACGCTGGTCATGCCTCTGCCCGCAGACTCGCCACGATCGGGTCCGCCTGCCACTGCATGAGGCCGGTGGTCTCGCGATCGGAAAGCTCCGAGAACACCGTCGCGAGACCCGTCTCGAACCGCAGGCCGTAGACGATGCCCGCGAGCTCAGCGCCGTCGGGAGTGCGCTGATCCGACACGTACGCGACGCGGTACCCGTGGGGGCTCGCGTCGGTTTCGAACTCCGACACGATCGGATCGAACCGCGGATCGCTTCCCTCCGGGATCCAGTCGTCCGCCCGGAATTCCGAGTCCTCGACCACGACGTCGGCGAACGTGAGGTGGAGCACACCTGAGGTCGGCAGTCCCGGCGGCCGGAAGTAGAGGGAGGTCGCGATACCCTCCCGGCGCATCGCGAGCGCCCTCTCGGCCCACGCGCGTGCGTCGTCCATCCGGTCGGCGTACTGCTCACGCGCGATCAGGAGCTGCGCATCGAGCCACTCCTCGTCGCGACCGGCATCCGGCTCGGGCAGCACGGCCCACACCTCGGCGGGGTAGTCGAATCGGAAGGGCACGTCAGCGGCTCCAGCGGAAAGTGGACATGATGGCATCCATCAGGGCCTGTGCACCCGCGATCGTGTCGTCGTCGAGGCGCTCGCCCGCGGACACCGGCAGCACGCCGGTGAACAGCAGCGCGCTGTGCCGTTCGGTCCCCGGAATCGCGATGAGGTAGTTGAACGATCGCACCGTCGCCACGCCGCCGTCGAGATCGAGGCGGCCGTCCGAGTGCCAGCGCATGATCTGGGCATCCTCGTCGAAGGGCGCAGCTCCGTGCCGGCGCACCAGCTCATGAACCTTGGCGTCGAGCGGCCCATTCTCCGGTGCCGTCACACGGGCGACGATGATCGACAGCGGGAAGAGATCTTCGGGCGGGACATCGCCGCCGGGCAGCATGATGCGCACCGGGTCGCGCTGCAGGAGCTCGCGGGCCGCGCGGTCCATGAGGACTCGGAACCGTCCGTCGAGATCAGGGCGGTGCTGACTGCGGAAGACGCCCGACGCACGGTCCGCCAGCTCGCGCAGGGCCTCCTTCGTCGGCTCGAGCGAGAGCCAGCCCGGGGGGAGGAGAACGGCGAACGGCGGCACGGGCTCCGTGCCGCCGTTGCGCATCTGCTCGAGAAGCGAGGTCATCGCCACGAGTCTACGCGGGCGTCCGCAGCCGCCGCCTCGACGCGATCGTTCGCGAACGACACGAGGTTGAGGGTCGTGACGTGCCCCTGGATCGCCGTCAGCACCGGGAGCTTCATGCCGAAGGAGCCGAGGCCCACCAGATCGTCTCCGTAACCGGTGAAGCGACCCCAGAACATCGCGCTCGAGCGGGGAAGCACGGTCGGCATGTTCTCGAAGACGTAGGGCGTGCCCGACATGACGCGCTGGATGAAACGCGAACCGCCGGTGATCTGCCCCCACGGGGCGCCGTTCGTCGTGAAGTTCCACGCCGCGGCGGCGCGGGAGTCGATACGGCTCAGATGCGTGCTGAGCGATCGGATGTCGTCGGCGCCGAAGAACAGGTTGCGGAATCCCGCGAGACGGGGGAAGCGCGCGCCCTCGGCGGCGAGGTCGCTCAGCTTGACGAGCTTGCCGAGCTTTCCGAACGGGATGACGCCCAATGCGGCGAGCGCGACGTCCTTGCCGTCCTTCCGCCCCTTGGCGGCGAGGATGATCGTCGCGAGCAGGGTGATGACCGCGACGACGGCGGCGATCACGCCGAGCAGCGGGCCGCCGATGACCAGCGCGGCGATCACGAGGAGGACGCCGACCACCTCGAGGACGGCGACCAATCCCTCGAGGAATGGCAGGGCGTCGTCCCAGAACCCGTCCTTGACGCCGTCGTCGTTGGCGTCCTGCAGCTCGTCACGCGCGTGCTCGTACGCGCGCTCCCACGAGTCGTAGAGCCGATCGAACTCGGTCGCGTGGATCCGCCACTCCGTCATCGCGCTTTCGAGACGCCCCTCGGCGTCGTCGCGCGCCTCCTGGCGACCGGTCGATCCGCCATCCTCATCGTCGGGGAGGTCGGAGGTGTCGTCGACCGCGGAGGAGCGCGCCCGCACCGTCTCCCACGCCGACTCCGCTTCCGCGACGGCCCGGTTCAGGGTCGGCTGGATCTCGCTCAGCCGGCGGCCGTAGTACGACAGCGCGGCGCCGCTCGGCGAGTACCGCTCGCCGGCCTTCTTGAGGTCCGCGTGGACCTCCGCCGCCTGATCCTTGATCTCGTCGAGCGATGCACCCTTGCCGACCTGCTCGTCGGCGATGAGGCGGAGCGTGTTCGCCGCCCGCTGCATGCGGTCGCCGAGGGACTCGATCTTGCCGCCCCGCGAGATGATCGCGCCGGCGTCGCCCGCGAGTCGCTCGATCTCACGACCCTGCGGGGAGTCCCACATCTGGCGGTGGTAGTACGACTCATTTCCCACGGGTCACTCCTCCGGTTCCATCTGCGCCGCCAGCTCGCGGTCGAAGTCCGCCCAGCCGTCACGCACGCCCTCGACCTGCTCCTGCAGCTTGACCAGATGGCCGCGCAGCGTCTCGCGCTTGTCGTCCCAACGGCCCTCGAAGTCGTCTGCCTCGTCGCGCAGCTCGCCGCGCCCGAACGGCCGGCCGATCGCCTCGAGGAGCGAGCCCGTGCGGGAGCCCGCCTCGTCGAACTCGACGACGATGGCCTTCAGCGCCTGGTTGAGCTGATCCATCGACTCGAGGGGGATGTCAACGCCGTCCGACACCGGACACGCTCCTCACATGCTGGGATCCGTTCGGCTGCCGGCATCACCGGCAGCCGAACCGGGGGACTCGGTCAGTTGCCGGCGAGTGCCTGGTCGGTGTCCTTGATCGCCTGCTGCATCTTGCGCAGCGACTCACCCATGTCGGAGATGCCCTCGATGGCCTTCTCCAGACCGGTCGTCAGCTCGGTGTAGCCCTCGCCGAACTTGCCCGACGCGTGCTGCGTCTTGAAGTCGTCGCCGAGCAGACGGTCCACGTCGCTCTTGAGGCGGCGCAGGATGTCGCCGATCTCCTCACGACCGCTGTCGAGCTTGCCCGACATCGCTTCCATCTCACCGTAAGAAGCCTTGAAATCCGCCATCGTCCATCTCCTTCTCGGAACACCGGACCACCCCGGCTGCCTCCACGGTAAGCGCAACCCCACCCGCATGCACATGGGGAGGATTCCCCATCGGGGGATCAGGCGCCGTCGTCCACCAGCGGCAGCTGCACCGTGACCAGCTGCCCGTTCTCGACGAAGATGCCGCGCCCGGCGGGATACTCGTGGCGCTGCACCTTCGGGAACGGCACCTTGAAGAGCGAATCGCCGTCATAGGTCTCCGGCCGCAGGGCGATGCCGTGGCGTCCCGCCTTGAGTTCGCCCACAAGGCCGTAGCCGCTGCTGAGCTGTGAGACGTCGCCGTCGGCCGCCAGGAAGTGATCGCTGCGGTTGATCGCCTGGAAGAGCTCCTTGAGCGGCCGCTCCGCGTCGGTGTCGGCGAACTCGGCGAGGTTCTCGACGACGATGGCGATCCGTCGCGGGATCGACTCGTCGCCCACGATCTCCTTGAGCTCCTTCGCGAGCGCGCGGACATCCTCGATCGTGGACACCGCCTGTCGCCACGGCCGGAGCCCGCGCAGGGCGGCCCGCCGTCCGCCGATGTGGAACAGCTCCACCTCGGGGTCGAAGCGCTCCAGCGACAGGACGATCGCGCGCAGCGCGGTCGTCTTGCCCGACTGCGGCGGCCCCGCGACGACGAACGTGCCGACCGGCTCGAAGCCGGTGGGTCCGAGCGTGTCGTCGCCGATGCCCAGTGCGGGGAAGTCTCCCACCCGCGAGGGCAGTTCGGCGGCAGCGAGTTCGGTCGGCAGCGACCCGATGTTCTTCGCCTCGACGGCGCCGGCCTCACGAAGCGCGGCGGCGAACGCCTCGGCCGCGGCGTTCTGCTCGGCGACGTTCGTCGTGCCGCCGATCACGGCGACCTGGGTCTCCAGCCCGTCCACGATCGCGCGGCCGGGGACGCTGCGCTCGTTGAGCACGTCCTTCGCGACCCCGAGGATCGAGTAGGCGCCCTCGTCCGACATCCGCAGCACGATCCGCTTGGTGACGTTGGCACTCACCGCGGTCGGCACGGCGCCGTAGCGGTCGGCCGTCGCCACGACGTGCACACCGAGCGGCCGGCCCTCGCCGAGGAGGCGCATGAAGATGCCGTAGAACGCGGCGCGCGTCGAGGACGTCTCCCAGTCCTGCTTGAACACGCCGAAGCCGTCGAGCAGCACGATGATCCGCGGCTCTGCGCTGTCGCCGGTGATCTCGCGGTACTCCGTCAGCGTCGCCGCGTTCACGTCGGAGTAGCGCTTGGCCCGGTCGTCGAGCACGCCGCGCAGGGTGCGCAGAAGTCGCTGCACGCGCTCGACGTCGTCACCCGACACGACCGATCCGACGTGCGGCATCGTCTCGAGCGACCGCAGGCTGCCGGTGCCGAAGTCGATCCCGTACACCGCGACGCGTCCGAGGTCCGGCCGGGCGCCGGCGGCGATGCCGATCGTGCGCAGCGCGGCGCTCTTGCCGGCACCGCTCGTGCCGTACACCAGCATGTGCCCGTCGGTGTCGGGGTGGAAGAACACCGCCTCCTGCAGCTGGCGCTGCGGGATGTCGGCGAGGCCGATCGGGATGCGCTGGTCGCCGTCCAGCGGCAGGTCGCGGAGGTCGATCGTCGTCGCCAGGTCGTCGAGCCACGGGCGGCGGGGCGCCGGGATGCCGGCATCCGAAGCCGCACGGGAGAGGTTGGCGACGAGCCGCTTCTGGTCGTTGGGGCCGAGGTCCTCGTCGTGCGCCTCGGAGTCGTTGTCGCCCTCGGCCTCCCACAGCGTGACCGAGCCGAACCGGAGCTCGGCGACGCGCACCTGCGCGCGATCGGGCTCCTCGGCCGTCCAGCCGCCGGCGTAGCCGGACTGGAACGGCACGAGCCGGCCCGGTCCGGTCTTCGCGATGCCCCGACCGGGGAGGGACGGGTCGAACGTCGACGCGACGGCGTCGCCCACGACGTCGTTGGAGTCCGCGGCATCCGCCATCCTCAGCGCGACGCGCAGGTTGGTGTTGGCGCGCAGGTTGTCCTTGATGACACCCGCAGGGCGCTGCGTCGCCATGATGAGGTGGATGCCGAGCGAGCGGCCGCGCTGGGCGATGTCGACGACGCCGTCCACGAACTCGGGCACCTCGGTGGCAAGGGCGGCGAACTCGTCGATCACCAGCACGAGCGCGGGCGGCGTCTCGGGGTCCTGGCGCTTCTCGAGCTCGAGGAGGTCCTTGGCCTTCTTGCGATTGAACAGGTGCTCGCGGTGGTGCAGCTCGGCGCGCAGGCTCGTGAGCGCGCGGCGCACGAGGTGGGGGCTCAGGTCTGTGACGAGGCCCACGGTGTGCGGCAGCTCCACGCAGTCCGCGAACGCCGAGCCGCCCTTGTAGTCGACGAACAGGAACGTCACGCGGTCGGGGCTGTACTCGGCCGCCATGCCGAGCACCCACGCCTGGAGGAACTCGGACTTGCCCGAGCCCGTGGTGCCGCCCACGAGGGCGTGCGGCCCCTGCGTGCGCAGGTCCAGCGACATCGCGTCGGGGCTGCCCTGGCCGACGTAGGCCTTCAACGTGCCGGCGCGCTTGAGGCGCGGGCGCGGACCGCGGGCGCGGTCGATGATCGAGTTGTTCTGGCGCCACCGCTCGATCGCTGCCTGCGGCTCGGCGGCCATGTCGGTGCCGATCAGGCGCAGCAGCGACACGCTCGCGGGGAGATCGGACGAGTCGGCGGCGACCGAGCTCGAGTCGACCACGGGCGCGAGGCGCTTGGCGAAGATCTCGGCGTACTCGCGCGAGACGCCCTCGACCGCGACGCTCTGGGCGCGGTCCCCCGCGCGGACCCAGCCGACCGCGGCGTCGGCGAGCCCCCCGGTCACGTCGATGAACGTGCGGCACGATGCCGGGAGCGACTCGACGGTCGGAGCGACGAAGACGGTGTAGACCCCGGCATCCGGTCCCCGCTCGATCACCTGCGTGAGCCGCGGCCGGTCGACGGGCGCGTCGTGTGTGACGAACAGCACGAGCGACACGTCGCCGGCCGCCTGCGCGTCGCCGCCGGCCCGCTGGCCGACGTGCTTCCCGAGCGACATCGACACCTCCTGCTCGGACAGCGGCCCGCGCCGGGTCGCCGATCCGGACAGGCGCTCGAGGATCGCCTCCTCGAGTCCGTTGAGGAGAGCGGTGCCGGCGGACTGGCTGTCGGCGAGCGCCATCTCGGCGAACGGCGAGCGCGGGCTCGTGGTGTGCGGCAGCCACTTCATCCACTCCATGTCGCCGGTCCATCCCGGATCGACGATGGCCGCGGTCACGACCTCGTTCGGCGCGTGGAGGCCGAACAGCTGCACGCCCAGCCCGCGGACCACGTCCGCGGCGAACTCGCGCGGCCCGGCGATGCCGATCGCGCCCGCCGACGGGAGCAGCTCGATCACCGGCACGTCCTCGATGCGCGCGAAGCGGTCGCGCAGCCGCCGCACCTGCGCCGAGTACTGCGCGATGCCGCGCTGGTCGTTGGCCTCCTGCACGGTGTTGCGGCTCTTCCCCTCGCCCACGCCGAGGCGCAGACCGAGGAAGTTCCAGTGCTCGGGCCGCCTGGTCCACAGCAGCGGACCGAGGGACATCGCGTTCTCGTACACGGTCGCTGTGGCCGGCGCCTCGGCACGGCGCCGCTCGCGCTCGAGCACCTCCTCCGCCTCGAGCTGCTCCTCGAGCTCGTCGAGCTGGGTCTCGAAGGTCTCGATCTCGAGCTGGAGCTTCTTGCCCTGCTGGGTGCGCTGGCCGATGAAGTTGCCGAGCATCATGAGCGGGGCCATCGCGACGATCAGCAGCGCGGTGGGGCGCTGGGTCACCGCGAACATCGCGAACCCCAGCAGCACCGGTGCCATGATCATCGGCCACGGGAAGATCCGCGGGTCGGCCTCGTTGGGGATGATCGGATGCCGGAACTCCTGGCCTGCGTACCGGTCCTCCACGCGCGGCGACCGGTTGAACATCAGCGCACCGCCGCGCTCGAGGACGAGCGAGTCGTCGGTCACGACGCGCGGGACGAGCGAGAACGACACCTCGGTGGCGCCGATGGTGATCTTCTGCCCGGGGATCACGCGCACGCGCTGCACGAGACCGCCGTCGACCACCAGGCCGTTGGCGGAGTTGAGGTCGACGAGCTCGATGCCCTGATCGACCTCGACGCGGGCGTGGCGCTTGGAGACGAGCGGGTCGTCGAGGAGCACCTGGGCCGGTGCGACGCGCCCGATCACGCTGGACCCGACCGGCAGCGGGATCGTGCGCCCGGCCTCGGACCCGGTGTGGATGCGCATCCCGGCGGCGGGGGCGGCGCCCGCAGCGCCCGGCGCCGCGGGCCCCCGGGAGGCGGCGCCCCCCCCGGCG
>NZ_JAYRDE010000111.1:0-10263 GCF_041909575.1 Microbacterium sp.
AGGGCCTCGCGCGGGCCCTCGCCGTCGTCGCTCACGCTGAGCCGCAGGACGACCTCCGCGCCGGCCTCGGCGGCGAGCCCGGCCAGGAGCTCGCTGTTGGACTCGGGGATCTGACCGCGCTCCAGCGGCGTTCCGGGCGCGACGAGCTCGGAGCCGGTCGAGACGACCGCGACCCGCGGCGTCCGGCTCACCGTGACCTCCGCGATCCCGGCCGCCGCGATCGCGGCGAGCTGCAGTGCGCCCAGCAGGGTTCCGGCGGGGAGCAGCTCGTCGCCGGTGCGGGCATCCTCGCCGCGGCGGCGCACATGCGCGCCCGGCGCGCGCGGCGCCTGCAGCACCTCGACGCGATCGAGCGAGTCGGCGAGGCCTCCGGTGGTGTCCTCGAACGGCACGATCGCCGTCGCGTCGGAGGGCACGGGCGAGCCGGTCATGATGCGCGCGGCCTCGCCCGGGCCGAGTGCGGGATCCAGCGACGTCCCGGCGGGAAGGTCCGCGACCACCCGCAGCGTCACGGGTGCGTCGGGCGCGGCATCCGCCACGTCGGCGAACCGCACGGCGAACCCGTCCATCGCGGAGTTGTCGAAGACCGGGATGTCGACGGCCGCCCGTGCCGGCGCGCGCAGCGTGCGCCCGCGCGCCGCCGAGGTCGGCACCGTCACGTTCTCGAGGAGAGGCGTGGCGGCGAGCACCGCGGCGAGGTGGTCCTCGACGGGGACGAGGAGGTCCCCGGTCATGCCGGAGACCGCTCGCGGAGCGCAGGCGCCCACGCGTCCATGCCGCCGGCGAGGACGGATGCCTCGATCCCGGCGTCCTGCAGTGCGCGGGCCGCGCGCTCCGCGCGCACGCCGACCTTGCACACGACGACCACCGGACCGGCGCCGGCGAGCGACGGCTCGGCGAGCAGCCGGGCGAGCGGCACCTCGACCACGCCCGGCAGTACGCCGGTCGCGGTCTCGTGCGGCTCGCGCACGTCGAGGAGCGTGGCGCCCGCGGCCTGCGCGGCGAGTGCCGTCCCGAGGTCGACGTGGGCGATGCCATGCAGGGGAGCGGGCGCCGCGACGGTGCGAACCTCCGCGGCGACTCGGACCGCCGGTCCCAGCGGCACCTCGTCGGTGCGCCCGCGCAGGGCGTCGATCACGAGGACGCGGCCGAGCAGCGGCTCGCCGACCCCGGTGACGAGCTTCACCGTCTCGGCGGCGAGGATCGCCCCGACCTGCAGGCACAGCGGGCCGAGGACGCCGACCTGCTCGCACGACGGCACGTCGCCGACCGACTCGGGCGGGTAGAGGTCCGACAGCACCACGGCAGGGATCCCCGCCGGCGGCGCCGACCAGAACACGGTCGCCTGCGCGTGGAACTCCTGGACGACGCCCCACACCAGCGGCACGCCGAGCGGCGCGCCGGCGCCCGCGACAGCATCCCTCGTCTCGAAGGTGTCGGTGCCGTCGACGACGACGTGGGCGCCGGCCAGAAGCCGCGCCGCGTTGCCGCGCGTGAGCCGCGCGCGCACCGCATGCACGGTGGTGCGGGGTGAGAGGTCGTGGGCGACGCGGACCGCCGAATCGACCTTGGGCCGCCCGATGTCGGAGGCGCGGTGCATGACCTGCCGCTGGAGATTGGATGCCTCGACCTCGTCGTCGTCGATCACCGTGAGCGTGCCGATGCCGGCGGCTGCGAGGGCGAGGACCGTCGGCGATCCGAGGCCTCCGGCGCCCACCACGGCGACGTGCGCCGCGGCGAGCCGGCGCTGCGCCACCACGGCGAAGCCGGCGAGGCGGGCGTGGCGCGCGGTGCGTGCGGCCTCGTCGTCCGCGAGGGCGGCGACGGGCTCGACGAGCGGCGGGATCGGCATGGCTCCAGGGTATTGCGCCCGCGGCCGGGTCGGACCGAGGCTGCCGGATCCTCCGCACGTGCGGCAGAATTCCGGCCCTTGGGGCGCAACTGCGGTGATATCGTGCGGACATGCCGACATACAAGGTCTCCGAAGCGGCACGGCTTCTCGGGGTGAGCGACGACACCGTCCGCCGGTGGATCGACGCGGGAGCGCTGGCGACCACCGGGTCGACGCCCGCCGAGGTGCCCGGCGACGCGCTCGCGGCGCGCGCCACGGAGCTCGCCGCGGCGCCCGCGGACGGCGACGTGCCCTCGAGCGCGCGCAATCGCTTCGTCGGCCTCGTCACCCGCGTGCAGCGCGACGGCCTCATGGCGCAGGTCGATATACAGGCCGGCCCGCACCGCGTGGTGTCGCTCATGTCGGCCGAGGCCGCCGACGACCTCGGCCTCGAGGTCGGCTCCCTGGCCGTGGCCGTCGTCAAGGCCACGACCGTCATCGTCGAGAAGCCGCGGGCCTGACGGATGCCGCGCCGCCTCGTCCTCGCCACGTCCGTGCTCGCAGGGCTCCTCGTCGTGGCCGGCTGCGCCCGCGTGGCCGACGAACCCGCCGGCGGAGGCGTCCCGGCACCGTCCGAGCCGGTCGCGGAGGAGCTCACCGGCGAGCTGACGATCTTCGCCGCCGCATCGCTGGGCGCCGCCTTCGACGAGCTCGCGGAGCAGTTCGAGGCGCGGCATCCGCAGCTCGAGGTGCTGCCGATCTCGTACGACGGATCGAGCACGCTCGCGACCCAGCTCATCGAGGGGGCGCCTGCGGACGTCTTCGCCTCCGCCGACGAGCAGAACATGCAGAAGGTCGTCGACGCCGGCCTCGCGACCGCGCCGGAGCTGTTCGCCTCCAACACGCTCGTCATCGCGGTGCCGGCGGGCAACCCCGGCGGCGTCGCATCGATCGCCGACCTCGGCGCGGACGATCTCACCGTCGTGCTGTGCGCGCCGGAGGTCCCGTGCGGCTCCGCGTCGCAGACGCTGCTCGAGCAGAACGGGGTCACCGTGGCGCCGGCGAGCCTCGAGCAGAACGTGACCGCCGTGCTGACCAAGGTGGCGGCGGGCGAAGCGGATGCGGGGCTCGTCTACGCCACGGACGTGCGCGGCCGCGACGACGTCGAGTCGGTGGAGGCGGCGCGCGCCGCACAGGTCGTCAACCGCTACCCGATCGCCGCCCTGACGGAGGCGTCCCATCCCGCGGCTGCGGAGGCGTTCGTGGCGTTCGTCTTGTCCGACCGAGGCCGCGCGGTGCTCGACGCGTTCGGGTTCGGGGCGCCATGACCCCCGATGGACGCACCGGGTTCGTCCCCCGCATCCTCGCCGTCCCCGCGATCCTGGGGCTGGCACTGCTCACGCTGCCGCTGGCCGCACTCGTGCTGCGTGTGGACTGGTCGACGCTGTGGACCGACATCACCTCTCCCGAGGCGGTCTCGGCGCTCCTCCTCTCGCTCGGCACGGGGCTCACCGCGACGGCCGTGTGCGTCGTGCTCGGCGTGCCGCTCGCGCTGCGCATCGCGCGCAGCGGCCCTCGCACGTCCGCCGTGCTGCGCGCGCTCGTGACCGTTCCGCTCGTCCTGCCGCCGATGGTCGGGGGCGTGGCGATGCTGTTCCTCTTCGGTCGCACGAGCTGGCTGGGCGGCGTCCTCGCGGAGTGGGGTGTGCGAATCCCCTTCACCACGACGGCCGTGGTGCTCGCCCAGACCTTCGTCGCGCTGCCGTTCCTCGTGCTCGCGCTCGAGGGGGCGCTGCGCACGACCGGCGTCGGGTACGAGCAGGCCGCGGCCGGGCTCGGCGCCGGCCGGTGGACGATCCTCGGACGCGTGACCCTGCCGCTCGCGGCGCCGGGGCTCATCGCGGGGATCGTGCTCTGCTTCGCCCGCGCGATCGGCGAGTTCGGCGCGACCGCGCTCTTCGCGGGCAACGCGCCGGGGGTCACCCAGACGATGCCGCTGGCGATCTACACCGCGTTCAACGGCGCCGGCGTCTCGCAGGGGACGGCGGTCGCCCTGTCGCTGCTGCTGCTGGTCACCGCGATCGGCGTGCTGCTGCTCGTGCGCGCCTGGCGGCCGGAGGCGCAGCGATGACCGGGGCGGCGCTGGATGCCCGGGTGGTCGTGGAGCGCGCGGCGTTCCGCCTGGATGCGGCGCTGCACGCCGAACCCGGCGAGGTCGTGGCCGTCATGGGGCCGAGCGGCGCGGGCAAGTCCACGCTCCTGGGGGTGCTCGCCGGGCTCGTCGACCTCGGCGAAGGGTACGTCAGACTCGGCGAGCGGGAGCTCGATCGCGCCCCGCGGCCCCGCCTGCGCACCACGCCGTCGCAGCGCGGGATCGTGCTCCTCGGCCAGGAGCCCCGGCTGTTCCCGCACCTCACGGCGCACGAGAACATCGCCTTCGGGCGGCGCGTGCACGGTGCGACCAAGCCCGTCGCGGCGGCCGAGGCGGACGAATGGCTGTGGCGAGTGGGCCTCGCGGGCATGGGCGCACGGCGCCCCTCGCAGCTCTCCGGCGGGCAGCAGCAGCGGGTGGCGCTGGCCCGTGCCCTCGCGACCTCCCCGTCCGCGCTGCTGCTCGACGAGCCGCTGACCTCGCTCGACGCCGAGACGGCCGCCGACGTGCGCGCCCTGCTGCACGACCAGCTCACGGCGACCCGGACGACTGCCATCGTGGCCACGCACGACGCCGTCGACGCGGTCTCGCTCGCGACGAGCCTGGTCGTGCTGGAAGAGGGGCGCGTCACGCAGTCCGGTCCGGTGCGCGACGTCCTCGCCACGCCGGCGACGCGGTTCGCCGCGGCTGTCGCCGGGCTCAATCGCGTCGTGGGCTCGGTCCACTCCGGCCGGTGGACGCAGGGCCCGCTGGCGCTCGATGCCGGGGATGCGGCATCCGATCGCCTCGACGGCAGCGAGGTCGCTGCGGTGTTCCAGCCGTCGTCGGTCGAGGTCGCGGGCGTCCCCGGCGAGACGTGGACCGCCGCCCTGCGCCTCGCGCCCGAACCTCGTCGGGGGGAGTGGCTCGCGCGCGTGACGCGCCTGGAGCAGACGCCGGCGGGTGTGCGCGTGCGCACCGCCGAGCCCGAGATCGCCGTCGACATGCCGGCCGGCCGCGCGGCCGAGCTGGGGCTCGCGCCGGGGATGCCGGTGCGGCTGCGGCTCGCGGCATCGGCGGTGCAGCTCGTCGCCGTGCCTGGCCCGCGCTCCTAGACTCGTCGGGTGCGCATCCGCCCCTTCCGCCCCGGTGACGAGCCGGCGCTCGCCGACATCTGCCTGAGGACCGCGGATGCCGGAGCCGACGGAACCGGGGTGCTCGACGACGACGACCTCTGGGCCGAGATCTTCGTGCTGCCCTACGTCCACCGTCATCCCGACCTCGCCTTCGTGGTCGAAGCCGACCAGGGTGAGGTCGTCGGCTACATCGTCGCTGCTCCCGACACAGCGGCGTTCGAGGAGTGGTTCCGCGACGAGTGGTGGCCGCGTCACGCCGGGCGATGGCCGCGGCCGGCCGCCGAGGTCACCCGACAGGACGGCATCCTGCGCTACGCCTACGGGCGCGGCGACGGGGGGCAGGACTTCGGCGAGGCGTACCCCGCGCACCTGCACATCGACCTCCTCCCCGAGGCGCAGGGGAGCGGCCTCGGCCGGCAGCTCATCGAGACCCTCGCCGCCGAGCTGGCGCGGCGCGGCGTGCCGGGGATCCACCTCGTCGCGTCCGCCGACAACGCCGGGGCGATCGCGTTCTATCCGCGCGTCGGGTTCACGCCGCTGCCCTCGCCCGAAGGCGCCCGGGCCTTCGGCAGGACGCTCCCCTGAGGCGCTGACCCCCACGATGCGGGTGCGTCAACCCCTGCACCGCACCGCGGGCACGGCGTAGCCTGCCGACATGGACGACCTCTCCGCCCCCACCGGCCGCGAGCCGGCGCTCGCCGCCGTCCCCCGATCCGACGGCACCGCGCCCCGCGTGCTCGTGATCGGGGCGACGGGCTACATCGGGGGCCGTCTGGTGCCGCGGCTCCTCGCGGGCGGCTACGTGGTGCGCGTCCTCGCCCGCGATCCCGCGCGCGTGTCGGCCTTCTCGTGGGGGAGCAGGGTCGAGGTCGTCGCCGGCGACGCCACGGATGCCGCCGCCGTCGCCCGCGCGGTGGACGACGTCGACGTGCTCTTCTACCTCGTGCACTCGATGGCGGCGGGCAGAGACTTCGCCGATGCCGACCGCCGCGCCGCCGCGACGGTCGCAGAGGCGGCGCGCGCGGCGGAGGTCGGGCGCATCGTGTATCTCGGCGGTCTGCACCCCTCCCACGTCGAGCTCTCGCCCCACCTGCGCTCGCGCGTCGAGGTGGGGGAGGTGTTCCTCGACAGCGGCGTCCCGACGCTCGTGCTGCAGGCCGGCGTCGTGATCGGCGCGGGGTCGGCGTCGTTCGAGATGGTGCGGCATCTGACCGAGGTGCTGCCGTACATGCCGGCGCCCCGATGGGTGCGCAACCGCATCCAGCCGATCGCCGTGCGCGACGTGCTGCACTACCTCCTCGGTGCCGCGCGTGTGGCCCCCGAGGTGAACCGCGCCGTCGACATCGGCGGACCCGACGTGCTCCGGTACGGCCAGATGATGAACGGCTACGCCGTCGAGGCCGGCCTGCACCAGCGGCCGATCGCCGCGCTGCCGGTGCTGACGCCCCGGCTCGCGTCCCTCTGGGTGAACCTCGTCACGCCGATTCCGGCATCCATCGCCCGTCCGCTGGTCGAGTCGCTGCAGAACGAGTGCGTCATGAAGGACCACGCGATCGACGACCTCGTCCCGCCGCCTGCCGACGGCCTGACGCCCTACCGCGAGGCCGTGCGCATGGCTCTCTCGCGCGTCGAGGCCGACAGCGTCGAGACCAGCTGGGCGGACTCCGAGGTCATGGGCGTGCCCAGCGACCCGCTCCCGAGCGATCCGGAATGGTCGGGCCGCGTCGCCTTCACCGATGCGCGGACGGCCCGCACGTCCGCGCCGCCCGAGGCCCTCTGGCGCGTGATCGAGGGCATCGGAGGAGAGAACGGCTGGTACTCGTCCCCGCTCCTGTGGGCGGTGCGCGGGTGGATGGACCGGCTCGTCGGGGGCATCGGTCTCGCCCGCGGACGGCGTTCCCGCGCACGGCTGGGCGTCGGCGACGCGCTCGACTTCTGGCGGGTCGAGGCGATCGAGCCGGGACGGATGCTGCGGCTGCGGGCCGAGATGAAGGTGCCGGGGCTCGCGTGGCTCGAGCTGAAGGCGTCGCCCGACGGCGCCGGCTCGCGCTACGACCAGCGGGCCGTCTTCTTCCCGCGGGGCCTGGCCGGTCGCCTGTACTGGCTCGCGGTGCTCCCCTTCCACGGCTTCATCTTCGCCGGGATGGCGAGCCGCATCGCGGCCGCGGCACAGGCGCAGACGGGCGACTCCTCGCAGCCAACGATCGACCGGGTCGAGCCGCCCGCGGAGCCGGAGGCCGCCGCCGGGGTCACCGAGGCGGAATCGGCTCGCTGAGGTCGCGCACCCGCCGGCGCTCGAACAGCGTGTACACGGCGCCGCCCTGCCCGCGCCGCTCGTCGGTCATCGTGCCGCCGTCCTCGCGCCAGCCGTGGGCCTCGTAGAACGCGGCCGCGCGCTCGTTGCCGTCGAGGACCCACAGGTGCGCCCGGCGGAATCCCGCGGCCCGCAGATGGCGCTCGGCCGTGATCACGAGCGCGTGGCCGACGCCGCGCGACCAGTACTCCGGACGGGCGTAGATCGCGAAGAGCTGACCGTCGCGGGGACGGTCGGCGTCCATCGAGGCGCCGAGCGCCGCCCAGCCCGCGGGGGCGCCGTTGACCTCGGCGACGAGCTCCACCACCGTCGGATCGATCCGGTTCTCATCCCACCGGGCGATGCGGCGCTCCGCCTCGGCGTCGGCGTCGAGCAGGTCGAGGATCTCCTGCGCGATCAGCCCGGCATAGGCCGCGCGCCACGTGTCGACGCGGATGTGCGAGATCGCGGCGGCATCCTGCCGGGTCGCGACGCGCACGGTGAGGGTCATGCCCCGACGTTAGCCGACGCATCCGGCCGTCTTCAGGAGGAGAGGCGACCGGCGTCGATGCGCACGGTGCGGTCCACCAGCCCGGGCGGCACGGCGGCGTGCGAGATCAGCACCACGGCCTGCTCGGGCCCGACGGCGTTCAGCAGGTCCGCGAGGAGCGCATCGGATGCCGCGGGGTCGACCCCCGCCGTCGGCTCGTCGAGCACGAGCACGGGGAAGCCCCGCAGCAGGGCGCGCGCCAGGGCGATGCGCTGCGCCTGACCGCCGGAGACGAGCGATCCGCGCTCGCCGACGCGCGCGTCGAGGCCGCCGCGCTCGTCCAGCCATCCGCCGAGCCCCACGCGCGCCATCACGGCCTCGAGTTCCGCGTCGGAAGCCGATTCCCGGGCGAACAGGAGGTTCTGCCGGATGTCCTCGTCGAAGAGCATCGGCCGCTGCTCGCACAGGCCGACGGTGAGTCGCACGTCGTCGCCGGCGAGGTCGCGGACCGCGCGCCCGCCGATGTCGTACTCGCCCTCGACGTCGAGGAACCGCACGAGAGCGTGCGCCAGGGTGGTCTTGCCTGCACCGCTGGGTCCGATGACGAGCAGGCGCTCGCCGGGGCGGACGTCGAGGTCCGCGTCGTGGAGGGCGGGCGCGGCGCCGGCCGGCCAGTGCACCGACGCGCCGCGCAGCCGCAGGCCCGTGCCCAGCGCGGGAGGCTCGCCGGTCGGGGCGACGTGCTCGTCGACGAGCCCGTCGGGCAGCGCGTCGGGAAGGGCTCCTGCGATGCGCTCGGCGGACGCCCGGACCTGACGCCACGCCGCGGCAGCCATCGGCACCGCGGCGAACACCTCGAACACCGCCAGCGGCACGAGGACCACCACCGCCAGCGATGGGCCGGTGAGTGCGCCGGATGCCGCCCCCGGCAGCGCGGCGAGCACGGCCAGGATCGATGCGGCGCCGGCGAGGAGCGACACGACCGCCGCGGTGCCCGCCTGCGCGCCGGACCGGCGCACGACCGCGCGGCGGAGCGCGGCGTCGGCGGCGGCCACGCGGGCGCGGCTCTGCTCCTCCGCCCCGTAGGCGAGGAGGACGTCGAGGCTCGCGAGGTGGTCCACCACGGCGTCGGTGAGGCGCCCGCGCAGCGGGGAGATCTCGCGCTCGGCGCGACCGCCGGCGGCCCAGCCCCACAGCGTCGCGGCCAGGCCTGCGCCGACGAGGCATCCGAGCAGCGCGAGCGCGGCCGGCCACCAGATGACGGCGACCAGCACGACCGCGCCCACGGCGACCGTCGCCGACGCGACGAGCGACTGCACGACGCGCAGCGGGAGGTTCTGCAGGTCGTCCACATCGTCGACCAGCGCGCCGAGCACCGAACCGCGCCCGGTGCGCGACAGCCCGTCGGGGGCATGCGGCACGAGCCGCCGGACGAGCGACGCGCGAGTGGCCGCGAGCTGGCGCAGAGCGGCATCGTGGCCGGTGAGCCGCTCCAGATAGCGGAAGGATGCGCGGGAGAGTGCGAAGAAGCGCACCCCGACGACCGCCGCCGACAGGTAGAGCACGGGCGGCTGCTCGCTGGCCCGCACGATGAGCCACGCGCTCACGGCGAGAAGCGCGACGGCCGAGGCCTCCGACGCGAAGCCGGACGCCAGCGCCGGCCAGAAGCGCCGTGCGGAAGGGAGCGCCCCCTTCAGCACGCTGCGGGCAGTCGTCGCCGGCGGGACGGACGAGCTCACACGCTCACCTCGCTGTGCTCCAGGCGCACGACCTCATCCGCGATCGCGCGGGCGCTCGTGCGATGCGAGATCAGCAGCACGGCGGCGCCGGCGTCGGCGAGGCCGCGGACGCTCCGCCACAGTCGCGCCTCGGTCTCGGGATCCAGGGCCGAGCTCGGCTCGTCCAGTGCGAGGACGCCGGCGCGCCCGCGCAGGTGCCGGTAGAACGCGCGGGCGACGGCCACGCGCTGCGCCTGGCCGCCCGAGAGCCCGGCGCCCTGCACGCCCAGTTCGCGTGCGGGGTCGAGGTCGGCGGCGCACGCGAGGTCCAGAGCTCGCCGCACGAGCGCGGCATCCGCGTCGTCGTCGCCGAGCGCGACGTTGGCCGCGACGGATCCCGACACGAGCCCCGGGTGCTGACCCGCCCATGCGAGCCATGTCGACGGGGCGAGGGTGCGCACATCGGTGTCGCCGTACGTCGCCTCGCCCTCGAACGCAGCGGCGCCGCGCAGAGCAGCGAAGAGGCTGGACTTGCCCGCGCCGCTCGGGCCCTCCACGAGCACGACCGCGCCCGGTGCCGCCTCGAGCGAGACCGCGGGCAGCATCCGTTCTCCGCGCACGACCCGGACGTCCCGCACGTGCACCGCGGACCCCGCTGCGGCCG
>NZ_JAYRDE010000112.1:0-10259 GCF_041909575.1 Microbacterium sp.
CAGACCGCGGTGTGGCTCACACCAGAGGCCGACCCGGCGGACGTCGTGGGAGAGCGGATCGCCGCGCTCGCGGACGAGGCGCGCGAGCAGTCCGCGCGCCTCGCGGTGGTCGTCTACGGCCTGCCGGGCCGCGACTGCGGGAACCACTCTGCGGGGGGCCTCGACCCCGCCGGCTACGCGGAGTGGACCGGCCTCATCGGGGAGGCGCTGGAGGCCGCGTCCGACGTGTCGCCCATCGTGATCCTCGAGCCCGATGCGATCGCCCTCGCGCCGGACTGCGGGAACATCGACGAGCGCGCCGGCCAGCTCAGCGACGCGGTGGACCGCCTGGCCGGCGAGCGCACGTGGATCTACCTCGACGGCGGACACTCGAACTGGCGACCCGTCGACGAGATGGCGAGCCTCCTCCAGCGCGTGGGCGACCTCGGCCGCGTGCGCGGCTTCGCCACCAACGTCTCGAACTACAACGAGACCTCCCGTGAGCTTGCGTACGCGCACGCGCTCTCGGAGAGGCTGGGAGGGCTCCACGCCGTCGTCGACACGTCCCGCAACGGCGCGGGCTCGGACGGCGAATGGTGCAATCCCTCGGGGCGACTCGTCGGTGAGCCGGGCGGGACGGTCTCCGATCGGGTCGTCGACACGAACCTGTGGATCAAGCCTCCGGGAGAGAGCGACGGACCGTGCAACGGCGGGCCGGAAGCGGGGACCTGGTGGCCCGACGGCGCCGTCGCCCTGACCCGGCAGGCGCTTGCCCGTTGAGCGAGTACTGAGGCAATCCTCGCGCGGGGGCGGCCATCCGGACGGCCGTGCACGGTACCATCGGAGCACCTCGCCATCGCGCGCGGAGCGTCGCATCTGGGGTCGGCGCCCGTCGCAGGCGAATCATCTGCACGAGAGAGACGCGCGACCCATGACCACCCCAGTCGACCAGCTGAAGACAGCAGTCATCATCGAGGACGATCCGGAGATCCGTCACATCCTCTCCGAGGTGCTCGAATCCGCCGGCTTCTCGACGGTCTCGGTCGGCAACGGCATCGACGGGGTCCGCGCCGTCCTCACCTACCAGCCGCTGCTGGCCACGGTCGACGTGAACATGCCCGGCATCGACGGATTCGAGGCGGCTCGCCGCATCCGCGCGGCGCAGTCCGACACGTACATCATCATGCTCACGGGGCTCAACGACGAGGCCGACGTGGTGGCCGGGCTCGGTGCGGGCGCCGACGACTACCTGCTCAAGCCGTTCCGACCGCGTGAGCTGCGGGCACGCGTCGAGGCGCTCCTACGTCGCACGCGCGGCGACACGACCGTCCCCGTCGCGGTGACCTCGGCACCCTCGCAGGGAAGCGTCGGCCCGTCGTTCCCGGGCGCCCGGCCCGCCACGTCGTCGATCCCGACGCCGGCCCTCGGGGCCGACGGCCCCGCCGTCGTGCCGCCCGCGGCATCCGCTGCCGCCCCCGCCGGTGCAGCGACCGTCGACGACGGCTGGATCGCGCACCGCGACCTGCTGTTGCACCCCGAGAACCGCCTGGTCTCCATCGGCGGCCAGGATCTCGACCTGACGCGCACCGAGTTCGACCTGCTCGCGACGCTGCTCGAGTCCAAGCGGCGCGTGCGCAGCAAGGCCGACCTCACGCTGGTGCTGCGCGGGGAGTCCTACGTCACGAGCTACTTCGTGGGCGACGCGGACAAGCGCGCCGTCGAGGCCCACATGACCAACCTCCGGAGAAAGCTCGGCGACAACCCGACGAACCCGCGGTACATCGAGACGGTGCGCGGCGTCGGCTACCGCCTCACATCGGAACTGGCCTGAACGCCATGAGCATGGAGGGATGCCCCGCCGTGACGGCGAGGCATCCCCGTTCTGAACGCGTCGGGTCCGCGTCAGACCTTGTATCCGTGCTGGCGGCGGATCAGCTTGAAGAACATCGACAGCGTCTGCAGCACGGTGACGACGCCCACGATCGGCCAGCCGATCCAGAGGATCGTCGACTGGACCATCGGGCCGAGCATCGACCAGATGACCACCATCGCCACGACGACGGCGGCGACCACGATCAGCGGCGTCCAGTGTCCCAGGCCCGCACCGCGCTCGGCCTGGGCCTGCATTGCCCAGTTGTCGACCTTCTTGCGCGACAGGAAGCGCGTCCACGAGCGGGTGAAGTGGCTCAGCCGGACCCACATGTAGACCTCGGCCGGGATGAGCGTCAGGCCGAACAGGACGTCGCGCGCGTTGCGGTTCTTCATGGTCAGCGCCATGCGGGTGTTGAGCGCGATGGCGATCACCGGCGGGATCAGCCACCAGGGCGAGAACACGAAGGCGCCGATCGAGAGGGATCCGGCGAGCAGTGTGATGAACGCCACCCGCACGAACAGGTTCATGAGCATGTCGAAGTGCTCGAGCCAGCGCACGCGCAGGTTGGGGTGGAACGGCTGACCCTTGGTGTCGCCGCGCTGCCCCGGCCACATGAGCTCGATGGCGCCGTACGTCCACTTCACCTGCTGCGCGTCCAGCGCGCGCAGGGTCGTCATGCCGCCGACGTCGGCCCGCGCGAACGGGCTGATCTTGGTCAGATAGCCGGCGCTCTTGATCTGCAGCGACAGCAGCGAGTCCTCGACCTCGGAGTCCTTGACCCACGGGGTGGACTGGTGGTTCTGGGCCATGATGTCGCGCAGGGCCTGCGTGGAGAAGATCGAGAACTGCCCGCCGAGCACCGCCATGTTGCGGCCGCGGAGCAGGTTGTGCAGGTTGAAGGCGGCGAACTGCGAGCGCTGGCCGGTCGTGAGGAACTTCGCGAGGCCGCCCTTGATGGAGCTGTCGTCGATCGAGTAGATCGCCGAGATGCCGCCGATGCGCGAGTCCGAGACGGCCTCGGACTCGAGGTATTCGACGGCCTTCGCCTCGGCCACCGTGTCACCGTCGACGCCCAGCAGGTAGTCGTAGCCCTCGACGAGGGTGTAGCCGTAGTTGAGCGCGCCGACCTTCTTGTCGGGGTTCTTGCCGATGTCGTGGACGAAGACCTCGGTGAACTGCTCGCCGAGCTCGGTGACCAGCTCGTGCGGGCCGGCGTACTGCGAGGCGATCTTCACCGTCGCGTCGGAGGTGTTGTTCACCACGACGTGGATCACATCCGGCACGCGGGTCTGCGACAGGAGCGACTCGATGACCTGGGCGATCGAGTCCTGCTCGTTGTAGGCGGGGATGACGCAGCCGATGGTCGAGCGGTGCACCGACGTGTCGTCGAGGACCGTCTCGAAATCGTCGGCGAACCCGTGGACGTCCGAAGCCTCGACGACCTCGGCGGCGTTCCCACGGACGTCGTGGTGCGGCGCCGGTGCGGTGCGGAGGGTGGCCAGCTCGGTCACGGTCGTCTCTTTCGATCGATGAAGTCTGCGAGAGGCTCCTTGTCGGCGCCTGAGATCAGCTTGGCGGGGCGACCGCAACGCGGCGGGCACGAGGTCACCGCCCCGGCGCAACGTTTCCGCAAGAGTTCCGCAACGACGGCACGCGCGAGGTTCCCGAGGAGGTGCCGGCATGGCCTCTAAGATCCGTGACATGGCTACCGGGGGGCGGTCGGAGTCGGCGTACACGGCGCCTGGCACGCGTACGCGCTCGATCTGGCTGACCCAGCTCGTCCTGGCCGCGAGCGTCGTCATGCTGTGCGTGCTCGTGCTCGTCCTGCAGCCCGAGCTCTTCGCGCGGTGGAACTTCGCCCTCGGGATGCTGTCGCTCATCGTCCTCACGCTGGCGACGCTCGCGATCCCCTGGGCGCGCCTCCCGCGCCAGGCGGTGCTCGCGATCCCGTTCCTCGATGCGCTGGCCATCGGCCTGGTCGCCAGCAACACCGAGCTGCGGTTCGGGTTCCTGTGGGTGTTCCCGGTGATGTGGGTGGCGATGCACTTCCGCGTCGCCTACCTCGCCGTCATGCTCGCCCTGATCGGCGCGATCCTGCTCGTCGACTCCACCGCCGCACCCTCGAATCAGGCGGCGCTGCGCATCTTCACGGTGCTGCTGTCACTGACCTTCATCGGCATCACCGCGCACCTCGCGATGCGCCAGACGCACGCCCTGCGACGCCTCCTGAGCCGTCAGGCCGGCAGGCTCACCGTCGCACTGGGCCGGGCGTCGGCCCAGGAGCGCCGGACGAACGAGATCCTCAACGGCGTCGACACCGGCGTGGCACGCCTGTCCCCCTCGGGCGAGGTGCTGGCGGTCAACGACGCCTATGCGCGCCTCTACGGCCTCGACCCGCTCGACCCGAGCCTGCCCGCCCGCTCGGTCGAGTACACCGAGCTGCGCGGCATGCCGGTCCCGCCCTCCGCGCGACCGTTCGCGCGCGCGGCGCGCGGCGAGCTGTTCGTCGACGCGCGCGTGTGGCTGTTCACACAGGCCGGGGAATGGCGGGTGCTCTCGGTCACCGCGAAGCCCCTCGCGGCGTCCGACGACGAGGATGCCAGCATCCTGCTGGTCGTCCACGACGTGACGGCTATCACCCACGCCCAGCGCGAGCGCGAGCGCCTGTCAGCGATGGCCTCGCATGAGCTGAAGCATCCGCTCACCGTCATGATCGGCAACGCCGAGCTCGCGCTCGAGACCGAGGATCTGACCCCGAAGATGCGCCAGCGTCTGGAGGCGATCGTGAGCGCGAGCGAGCGGATGCTGGAGATGGCCAACAGCATGCTCCACACGTCGCGCACGGCGTTCTCGGCCCGCGAGGCCTTCGACGATCTCGACCTGCGTCAGATCGTGGTGGATTCGGTCGACTCGTTCCGCGCGACGGCGAACGCCCACGAGGTCGAGATCGCCCTCGAACTCGACGAGCGCCTGCCCGTCACGGCCGACGGATTCCGCGTGAGGCAGGTCATCGACAACCTCGTGAGCAACGCGATCAAGTACACCGCGCGCGAAGGCCGCGTGCGAGTGGTGGGCGAGCTCGACGGCCCGATGGTGTCGCTGGTGGTCTCCGACACGGGGATCGGCATCGCCGCGAACGACCTGCCGAACATCCTCACCCCGTATTTCCGCACCGACACGGCCACGGAGTCGGCCGGGGGCACTGGAGTGGGTCTCGGAATCACCCAGGCCTTCATCGCCGCACACGGCGGCACGCTGTCGATCGACAGCGAGGCCGGCGTCGGCACGACCGTGTCGGTGCGCCTCCCCCGCAGCGCGCGTGCCGTGGCCACCACCGGAACGGAGACCCGCGCATGAACGAGCTCGTCGACCTCGCCGGGGTGAATCTCGGCATCGCGCAAGCGGCGATCACGACGCTGGCGACGATGCTGACGATCGGCGTGGCGTTCCTGAGCAAGCCCAGCGCCGCGACGCTGTACTGGTCGTTCGCGTTCGCGCTGGCGATGGTGGCCACGTTCGGCGTGGTGGCCGGCGAGCTCAACGACGCCGAGACGCTGCGCCGCGCGTCGCTCGGCCTGCTGCTCGGCGCTCCGGCGCTGCTGTGGTCGGGATTCCGCGCGCTGTGGGGGCTGCGGGCGTTCGCGTGGACCGGTCCCGCCCTGGCCGTGGTCGCCGGCGCCGTGCTCATGGCGTCCGGCGACGTCGCGACGTTCACCGTGGCCTACCGCGCCGCGTTCTTCGCGGCATCCGTCTTCGCCGGCCTGTTCTTCCTCGACTGGGTGCGGGTCTCGGCCCGCCGCCAGGACAAGGCGGTGCTGCCGCTCGCGATCGTGTCGGCGGCGTTCTTCGTCGTGGCGCTGGCCTCGGTGGTCGCGGGCTTCGCCTATCCCCCCTCAGGCGGCGACGACTTCGTGCTCCTGCGCATGGTGTCCTCCGTCGGGATGCTGGTCTACGTCGGGTGCGCGCTGGTGGCCGTGATGGGCGTCGCCACGCGCGACAGCTCCTACGCGCGCACGCCCGCGTCGGCGTCGGACTGGCAGCGGTTCGAGAGCACGGCGATCGACCGACTGCTGCGCGCGCAGCGCACGTCCGAGGCGTGGTCGGTCGTCTACCTCCAGCTCGACGATTCGTCCGACATCCGCCAGACCGCCGGCTCCGCGACGTTCGCGGCGATCTCCGCGCGCCTCGAGCAGGAGGCACGGGCCGTGTTCCCGGCCGAGACCGATGTCGGATCGCCGGCTCCCGGCTCCACGGTGCTTCTCGTCCCACGCCCCGACGCCGTCGTGCGCGACTGCCTCAAGGCGGTGCTCCAGCGAGTCCCCCAGCTCGACGTCGACGGGCGCCTGGCCATCCGTCCGACCGCGAGTGCGGGGTGGGCCCCGGCATCCGTCCTCGGCTACGACCTGGACGCGCTCGTCTACACCGCCCGCGAGGCCGCGGGACTCGCGGCGCAGAAGGGCGGCGACCGGTGGGAGAAGGTCAGCGCGGCCCTCGTGGAGGGCCTGCTCAGCCGGACAGAGCGACGGTGAGCGTGTCGCTCGCGGTCTGCTTGGCGTACTCGCTGGAGGTCGGGGTGGTCTGCACGAGGAAGTCGTAGGTGAACTGCAGTGTCACCGACGTGGCCTCCTCCGGCACAGGCCCGACGTTGAACGTCTGCGAATAGCCGTAGGGCGACAGCACGAGGTAGCCGGGGCTGACCGTCGCGGCGTCGACCTGCGGCTCCAGCGGCGCGAGCGTCTCGGCCCCTGTCGAGGGCACGGCGATCATCGTGGCGCGCTGCAGGTACACCTTCTGGCCGTCGTCGGGTGTCACCGTCGTGGTGAGGTTCAGGCTGACCGGCTTGACGGCGCCCGGGGTCCAGCGGTCCATCGAGAGGGTCGACCAGTAGTCCACGGTCGCGGCGACCGCACCCGCTTCGAGCTCGCGCTGCGTCGACCCCGTGGAGAGGTCGTTGGCCACGGGGGTGGGGACCGCTGTGGCGCTCCCGGTCGGCTCCGCGGTGGGCTGCGTCTCCCAGGGGGCGGGGCCGCAGCCGGCGAGCGCCGCCGTCAGCCCGACACCGAGCACGAGCACGATCGTGAAGCGGCGCGCGGCCTGCATGGGTCCTCCCGGGTCGATGAGCGTCACTCCCCCGTCGCGCGCCAGTCTACGGGGACGGATGCCGCGTCCCGGCGCCTCAGGGCAGGGCGCGTCGTGCCCGCGTCTGCTCGGCACGCTGTTCGAGCAGGTCGTCCGCGGGGTAGCCGACCTCCGTGAGGGTGAGTCCGCGCGCGGCGAGGACCTTCACCTCGGGGACGCGCTCGCGCGAGTCCCGGATCTCGACGATGTCGTCCCGGCCGAGTCGTCCCTCGCCGACGGCCACGCACGCTCCGACGAGGGCGCGCACCATGCTGTGGCAGAACGCGTCGGCCTTGACGTTCGCGACCAGCACGCCCTGCTCATCACGGTGCCAGTCGAACTCGAGGAGGGTGCGGATCGTGGTGGCCTCCTCGCGCGGCTTGCAGTAGGCGGCGAAGTCGTGGAGCCCGATGAGGGAGCGGGCCGCGGCATCCATCACCTCCGCATCGAGCCGCGCGCGCACCGTCGTGGTGCGATGGCGCTCGAGCGGATCGTAGCCGGCGACCGCGTCGGCGATGCGGTAGGCGTAGCGGCGCCAGACGGCGGAGAACCGCGCGTCGAACCCCGCGGGCGCCTCGAGGGTTCGTGTGACGACGACGTCGGAGTAGGCCCCGACCACGCCCGTGAGGCGAGTGGCGAGCGCCGAGACGGCATCCTCGCCCTGGCCACCGCGCGCACGGCCCGCCCGAACGCGCTCGCGCTGCGCGTCGTCCAGGTCCACGTGCGCCACCTGGCCGGTCGCGTGCACACCGGCGTCGGTGCGCCCGGCCACCACCAGCCGCGGCTCGCCCCCGAGGACGCGACCGAGCGCCGCCTCGAGCGTCTCCTGGACGGTCCGCAGTCCGGGCTGACGTGCCCATCCGCGGAAGTGCGTGCCGTCGTAGGCGATGTCGAGGCGGATGCGCACCGCCCCAGCCTAGTTCGGACCGGACGGCGGCTGCCGGACCGGGTGTGACGGTGGGCGCCACGGCGCGCGCGGGTACGCCCGGGGGCACGCCGTGCCCCGTCGTAGAATGGCTGTTCCTCCAAACGTGACTCATGACGTCGAACGCGCCCTCCCTCCCCCACCCGCGCTTCGCGGGCCTCGACGGCCTGCGGGCCGTCGCCGTCGTGCTCGTCGTCGTCTACCATCTCTTCCCGCCGGCGCTCGTTCCGGGCGGGTTCGTCGGCGTCGACGTCTTCTTCGTCATCAGCGGGTTCCTGATCACGTCCCTGCTCCTGCGCGAGCACGATGCGACCGGACGCATCCGTCTCGGAGCCTTCTGGGTGCGGCGCGCGCGACGCCTGCTGCCGGCACTCGTGCTGGTGGTGACGGTGTGCGCGACCCTCGCGTGGCTGATCGGGGGCGACGTGCTCATGCGGCTCGGCGCCCAGGTCGTCGGCGCCGCCACCTTCAGCTACAACTGGCTCTCGATCGCCGCCGACACCGGGTACTTCGCCGGCGGGACGCCCGAGCTGTTCCGCAACTTCTGGTCGCTGTCGGTCGAGGAGCAGTTCTACCTCGTCTGGCCCATCGTCCTGCCCCTCTTCCTGCTGCTGCCGCGCGGTGCGGCGCGCACCCTGGCAGCACTCGCGCTCGCCTCCGCCTCGGCGGTGTGGATGGGCGCGGTCGTATCGGGCGGCGGGGAGCTCACCCGCGCCTACTTCGGCACCGACACGCACTCGTTCGGGATCCTCCTGGGCGTCGCCCTGGCCTTTGCGCTCACGCCGGTGCTCACGCGTCCGCCGCGCGCCGCGGCATCCGTTCCCGGCATCACGCTGCCGCCCGGCTGGACGCTCGCGCTCCCCCCGTCGTCGCTCGCAGCCACGCGGCCGCGCTGGGTCGACGCGTCCGCCGCGCGGACGGTGAGCGGATGCCTCGGCATCGCCGCCCTCGCGGGCATCGTCGTGATCGCGGCGACGGCCCCGTCCGACGGCGCCGTGACGTTCCCGGGGACGCTGCTCGCTGCCAGCGTCTGCACGGCGGTCGCGATCGCCGCGGGAGTCTGGCCAGGATCGTGGTTCGGCCCGGGCCTGGACGTGCAGCCACTCCGGTGGATCGGCGATCGCTCATACGGGATCTATCTGTGGCACTGGCCGCTGCTCGTGCTGGCGATGGCCGCCGTCCCGGGGACGGACGATCCAGTGTGGCTGGGGCTCGCGGTCCTGGGCACGACGGTGGTCGCCGCCGAGCTCTCGTACCGCTTCGTCGAGACGCCGGTCCGCCGCCTCGGGTTCCGCGCATGCGCGCGTCGCCTCGGCGGGTATGCGGTCGGCGGGCCGCGCGGGCGGATGCGCGTCGGCGCGGTCGTGACCGCGGGCGTACTCGTGCTGGGCGGCACCAGCGCAGCGATCGCCGCAGCTCCGGCCGAGTCGACCGGGGAGGCTGCGGTGGCAGCCGGCGCGGCCGCGCTCGATCGGGCCACCGCCTCACCCTCGCCCGCACCGACGCCCGCACCGACGCCGTCGCCGACGAGGACGCCCGCGGCGAGCCCCACCCCGCAGCCCGAAGCCGCGCCCGCGCAGCCGAACGGACCGCTCACGACGAAGCCGTCGCCGACGCCGCGCCCGACGCCGGTCACGGGCGACCAGATCACGGCCGTGGGCGATTCGGTGATGCTCGCGTCCGCCCCGGCGCTGCTCGAGACGCTCCCGGGCATCCAGGTCGATGCCGAGGTGTCCCGGTCGGTCTGGGCGGGCCCGGGGATCCTGGAGCGGCTCTCGGCCGCCGGCGCCCTCCGCCCGTACGTCGTGGTCGCACTCGGGACGAACGGCCCCGTCGACATCGGCATCCTGGAGCGCATGGCCGAGATCACCGGCCCGGACCGGCACCTGGTCCTCGTCAACGCCTACGCGCCGCGTGATTGGATCCCCGGAGTCAACCACGACCTCGCGACGTTCGCGAAGGATCGGCCCGACGTGGTGGTGGCGGACTGGTCCGCGGCGATCGGTGCCCGGACCGACCTGCTGGCAGGCGACGGCATCCACCCCGGAGCTGCCGGCGGCACGGTCTTCGCCGAGACGATCTCGCGCACCGTCGAGGCGGTCGAACGGGATCGGGCGCAGCGCCAGTACGAGGACGAGCTCCGGCTGTACGACCGGCTCGAGGCTCGCCCGCTCCCGGTGGCCGAGTAGCACCGCCCGGCCCGGCCGGTCTGCCAGGCCGCGCGGCGTTCGTTTGGCCGCCCCGCGGCGCACGTTCGGCCGGTCCGCGGCGCATAACTCCTGCACTCTGCGCCCGCGCGAGCCGGCGGACCGCACCACGACGCGGCTCGACACCGCCCCCACCTCCGAAGTGCAGGAGTTATGC
>NZ_JAYRDE010000113.1:0-10179 GCF_041909575.1 Microbacterium sp.
GACGAGAGCGGGCCCGACGGGCGACGGGCGGTCGAGAACGATCTGGACCCGGGCGAGAGCGTGTCCGACCTGTTCGCCGTGCGGAATGTGAGCGACGCCGAAGTCACCTTCCGCCTGACGGCAGCGGACGGGTTCTACACGCGCAACGGACGGTTCGACATCCTCCCGGCCGATCAGGAGTCGACCTCCTCGGGCACCTGGATCTCGCTGCCCGACGAGGTCACGATCCCCGCGGGCGAGACGGCGATCGTCCCGTTCGACATCACCGTGCCGGACAACGCCGAGCCCGGCGATCATGCGGCCGGGATCACGGCATCCGTCCTGTCGGTCCAGACCGGTGACGACGGCGCGAGCGTGGGCGTCGAGAGTCGCGTCGGCTTCCGCGTGACCACCCGAGTGACCGGTGAGCTGACTCCCATGCCGGTGATCGACGCCGTCGCCGGCGACTACGCCGTGTCGTGGAATCCGTTCCGGCCGGGCGCTGTGACCGTCGCCTTCGAGGTCGAGAACGACGGCAACACCATCCTGCTCGTGGAGGGCGCCGTGAACGCCGGCGGGCAGAGCACGGTCTTCCCCGCGGCCGGCGAGAAGGCGCTGGAGCTCCTTCCCGGCGACAGCAGAGCCTTCGAGGTCGTCGTTCACGACGTCTGGCCACTGTTCGCCGTGCCCGTCGAGGTCGTGGTCGCGCCGACGATGCTGACGATGACGGGGGAGACATCCGATGTCACACCCGTCTCCTCCTCGACGACGGTCTGGGCGGCGCCCTGGCCGCAGCTGATCATCCTCGCCGGGATCGGACTGCTGGTCTGGGCGCTCGTGTGGGGCCGGCTGCGCTCACGCCGTCGCCTCGACGCGCTGCTCGCCGACGCGCGGGAAGCCGGCCGGCGCGAAGCGGCCGTGACGGAGGATGCCTCGTGAGCCGGACCGCGCGCGTCGTCGGGGCCATCGCGGGCCTGACCCTCGCCCTGGGTGGACTCGTGGCGCCGGCGTCGGCCGCGACGTGGCTCGAGCCGGATCCCGACTCCGACGAGGTGACGGTCTCGGTCACGATCAGGCCCCTCGACTGTCCGTCGCCTCCCGGCAATCCGCGCGGACCCGGAAAGCCGGGGAAGCCGCCGCACGCCGGAAACCCCGACCACCCGTGTCACCCCGGCGATCCCGGCGGGAACGGGAACGGGAACGGGAGCGGGAGCGGGAACGGGAAGAGCGGTGGCCGGGCCGCGGCCGATGCCGCGACATTCGCCGGAGACCCGCCGGGGCTGATTCTCGGTCGACGCGCGGTGGCGCTGGCAGTCGCCCCCTACGATGTGGTCAGCAGGAAAGCGAGGTGATCCGCCATGTCTGAGCAGGCAACCCGGGGTTGGCAGCGCCCGAGCATCTACGACGTCGCCAAGCAGGCGGGCGTCTCGCACATGACGGTCTCGCGCGTGCTCAACGGGCACCCGAACATCCGCGAGTCGACGCGCGAGCGCGTCCTCCAGGCGATCGACGAGATGAACTACACGCGCAGCTCGATCGCACGCGCCCTGGCGACGCGCCGCGCCATGCGCATCGGCGTGATCGTCGACAGCCCGGTCCAGTGGGGCCCGAACAGCACGCTCCGCGCGATCGAGAGCGCGGCCCGCGACGCGGGCTACGCGATCAGCGCGTTCTCGATCTCGGACGACCCGGAGTCGCAGATCGACACCGGGGTCGTCGAACTCCTCACGCAGGGTGTCGACGCGCTGTGCGTGATCGCGCCGCGCGCGTCCTCGCTCGACACGCTGCGTCAGCAGAGCACGGGCCTTCCGACGCTCGTCATCAAGGCGGAACCGGATGCCGAGATGCACACCGCCGCGGTCGATCAGCGCGCCGGCGCCATGGCCGCCGTGATGCATCTCATCGAGCTCGGGCACCGTTCGGTCGCGCACCTGTCCGGACCGCTGGACTGGTACGACGCCCGTGCCCGCGAGCAGGGATGGCGCGACGCGCTGGCCGATGCCGGGCTCCCCATCGCGCCGCCGGTGGTGGGCGACTGGACCTCCGACTTCGGGTACACCTTCGGCAAGACGTACGACTTCTCGGAAGCGACGGCCGTCTTCGCCGCGAACGATCAGATGGCGCTCGGCCTCGTGCACGGTCTGTCGGAGCGCGGACTGCGGGTGCCCGACGACATCAGCGTCGTCGGCTTCGACGACCTTCCCGACGCGCGGCACTTCCTTCCCCCGCTGACGACGGTGCGTCAGGACTTCACCGCGCTCGGCGCGCTCGCCCTGCAGATCATCATCGCGGCGATCGAGGGCGAAGAGGTGGACGGCCACGACATCATCGAGCCCCGACTCATGGTGCGCGGTTCGAGCGCCAAGCCGCGCCGCTGAGCCCGTCCGGATCGCCTTCCGCGCCAATCCGCGCCGCTGAGCCCGCCCGGTAGCTCCCGGTTGGGCGCATAACTCCTGCACTTTGCTACCCGGCCGGGGGTCGACGCCCGTCGTTCCGGGCGCCGTGATGCCCGAGGGTGCGAGATTGCAGGAGTTATGCGCCCGGCGGAGGGGAAGCCGATCGCGCCGCAGCCCCAGCGCAGCGGCCGGGGCCGGGCTGGGAGTCCCGGCTCGGCTGTGCGAGTTTCGCGCCAGCTCGGGCGCATAACTCCTGCACTTTGCTACCCGGCCGGGGGTCGACGCCCGTCTTTCCGGGAGCTGCGGGCCGGGGTGTCGCGGAAGTGCAGGAGTTATGCGCCGAGGGAGGTGGGAGACGGATGCCGCTGCCCGGCCTGAGCCGCCCCGCCTCCTGGCGGCCCCGCCTCCTGGCCGCCCCCGCCTGGCCGCCCAGGATGTCGTCGCTGATCCACACGTGTTAATGTTCGCGGTAACGGTGACGTAACGAATGTGAGAAATCTTCTTGCGCAAGCGGCTTGTTAGCGCGCACAATGGACTCGCACACACCCGAGAGTGTCCCGTCTGGGGGCACAGGGACTTCTCCCCGACCGAGAGCGTCGGGGAGTCTCAAGGAGGAGAAAAGATGGTCAACAAGAAGCGGATGCTCGGCCTTGTCGGCTTCGTCGGTGCCGGCGCGCTCGCGCTCGGCCTCGCAGGCTGCGCGAGCGGCGGCGACGACAGCGGCTCGGACGGCGGCAGCGGCGACGAGCTCACGACGGTCGGCTTCGTCGCCGTCGGTCCCGAGGGCGGCTGGCGCGACGCCAACGAGCAGGCGATCAAGGACGCGTTCACCCAGGACGCCGGATTCGATCTGAAGTACGCCCCGGCGGCGAGCCCGACGGACCAGAAGTCGCAGATCGACGCCTTCGCGACGTTCGTCAACGACGAGGTCGACGTCATCCTCCTCACCGCGACCGAGGCGTCCGGCTGGGATGACTCGCTCGAGCTGGCGCAGGAGGCCGAGATTCCCGTCATCCTGCTCGACCGGGGTGTGGACTCCAGCGACGACCTCTACGTCACGCGCATCGCGCCCGACAACGTCAACGTCGCGGGCACCGTCGGCGACTGGGCGGTCGAGACCTTCCCGGACGGCGCGAACTACTTCACGCTCGAGGGCGTTCCCGGGCTTTCCGTCGTCAACGAGCGCAACGAGGGCTTCGAGGCGGCGATCGAGGGAGCGGACGGCTGGAACAAGATCGGCGCCCAGACCGCCAACTGGACCGCTGACGAGGGCAAGTCGGTCATCGAGACCGTCCTCAAGGAGAACCCGGACCTCCAGTTCATCTTCGCCCAGAACGACGAGATGGGCATCGGTGCGGCTGCTGCCGTGACCGCCGCCGGCCTGGTCCCGGGCACCGACGTCAAGATCGCCACGATCGACGGCACCACGCCGGCTCTCGAGGCGCTGGCTGCCGGCGAGCTGAGCTTCGTCGCCCAGTACAACCCCTTCTTCGGCGACCTCGCCGTGGAAGCGGTGAACGCCGCGCTGGCGGGCGAGGAAGTCGAGAAGAACATCATCGTCCCCGGTGAGACGTTCGACTCGCCCGAGGCCGGCCAGGCCGCGATCGACGACGGCAAGGGCTTCTGACCCACCCCGCGTCGACGAGACGAGAGATGATGCGAGCGGGGGTCGGCCCTTCCGGCGGCCCCCGCTCGTGCTCGTCTCCCCGACGCGTCCCCGCCCGCAGCAACAAGGAATCATGCAGCCATGATTGAACCGATCGCGATCGTCGAAGTGCGCAACGCGTCCATCACCTTTCCCGGAGTGAAGGCCCTCGACGACGTCAGCTTCCGGCTGCTTCCCGGCGAGGTCCACACCCTCATGGGCGAGAACGGCGCCGGCAAGTCGACCCTCATCAAGGCACTCACCGGCGTCTACCAGATCGACTCCGGCGAGATCGTCGTCGCCGGCGTGGTGCGCCACTTCAACGGCACCGCCTCCGCGCAGGCCGCCGGGATCTCGACGGTGTACCAGGAGGTCAATCTCTGCACGAACCTCACCATCGGTGAGAACGTCATGCTCGGGCACGAGGTCCACGACTGGACCGGCATCAACTGGCGGAAGACGTATGCGCGCGCCAGCGAGGCGCTCGCCCGGATGGGACTCGGCGACCTCGACCCCCGCGCGCCCCTCTCGACGATCTCGATCGCGATGCAGCAGCTCGTCGCGATCAGCCGCGCGATGGTCACGGACTCGAAGGTGCTCATCCTCGACGAGCCGACTTCGAGCCTCGACGCGAACGAGGTGGAGGTGCTCTTCGGAGTCATCCGCCGTCTCCGCGACCAGGGCGTGGCGATCCTCTTCGTCTCGCACTTCCTCGACCAGGTCTACGCGATCAGCGACCGCATCACCGTGCTGCGCAACGGGGCGTTCGTCGGCGAGTACCTCAAGCGGGACCTCGACCGCACCCAGCTGATCTCGAAGATGATCGGCAAGGACTTCGAGACGCTGCGCGCCCTCGGCTCCAACCGGCAGACCCAGCAGCGCGACCGCACCGTGACGCCGCTCTTCGCCGCCGAGAACCTCGGTCGCAAGGGAGCACTCGAACCCACCGACCTCGAGATCCACGCGGGGGAGGTCGTCGGCTTCGCGGGGCTGCTCGGCGCAGGACGCACCGAGCTCGCGCGGCTGATCGCCGGCGCCGACAAATCCGACGCCGGGACGACCCGTATGCACGGCAAGAAGATCTCGCTGAACTCTCCCGTCGCGGGCCTCTCGCACGGCATCGCCTACTCGACCGAGAGCCGTCGCGACGACGGCATCGTCGGCGACCTCAGCGTCCGCGAGAACATCATGCTCGCCGTCCAGGCCCGTCGCGGCTGGTTCCGGCGCGTGCCCGCGCGGGAGGTCGACCAGCTCGTCAAGACCTACATGGAGCGCTTCAGCGTGCGGCCGAACGACCCTGACCGCCCGATCCGCCTGCTCTCGGGCGGCAACCAGCAGAAGGTGCTGCTCGGCCGCTGGCTCGCCACCAACCCCGACCTGCTCCTCCTCGACGAGCCGACCCGCGGAATCGACGTCGGTGCGAAGGCCGACATCCAGGAGACGGTGGCCGAACTCGCGGAGGGCGGGATGAGCGTCGTGTTCATCTCCTCCGAGCTGGAAGAGGTCGTCCGCCTGTCCGAGCGGATCGTCATCCTCAAGGACCACCAGAAGGTCGGGGAAGTCATCAACGGACCGGAAGTCACGGCCGAGAGCATCGTCTCGGTCATCGCCACGGAGTCGGGCGACGAGGCGGAGAAGACCGCTGAGGCCCTCGCCGAAGAGGTCGCCGCGGGCGAAGCCCCGACCCGCCACGAAGGGAGCGCGTCATGAAGCACCTGAAGATCGCGCTGCGCACGCCCTGGTTCTGGGCCATCGTCGGAATCGTCCTGCTGCTGCTGATCAACTCCATCAAGAACCCCGCGTATCTCGCGATCAGCGTCAACCCCACGACGGGCATGCTCACCGGCAACCTGCTCGACATCCTCCGCGTGTCGGCGCCGATCATCATGATCGCGCTCGGCATGACCTTCGTCATCGCCACGGGAGGAATCGACCTCTCCGTCGGATCGATGATGGCGGTCGGCGGCGCGGTCGCGATGCAGACGCTCTCGGGCCTCGAGGCATCCAGCCCCATCAGCGCCGTGCTGACGGCGATCGGCCTCGCACTCGCGCTCGCGATCGTCCTCGGCGCGGTCAACGGGTTCCTGGTCGCCGTCGTCGGGCTGCAGCCCTTCATCAGCACCCTGATCATGATGCTCGCCGCGCGAGGCATCGCCCGCGTCATCACCAGCGGACAGAACACCGACGCGACGAACGAGCCGTTCCGTCTGCTCGCGAACGGGCAGATCCTCGGCATCCCCACGAGCTTCGTGCTCGCCATCGCCATCGTCGGGCTCATCGCCCTGGCCATGCGCCGGACGGCGCTCGGCCTCATGATCGAGTCGATCGGCATCAACCCGAACGCGAGCCGGCTCGCCGGCATCCGACCCCGTCCGATCCTGTTCGGCGTGTACATCCTCTCCGCAGCGCTCGCCGCCGTCGGCGGTCTGTTCAGCGTCTCGGAAGTGATGACGGTGAGCGTGGGCGGCACCGGAAACCTCATGGAGCTCGACGCGATCCTGGCGGTGGTCATCGGCGGCACGTCGCTCGCCGGCGGGAAGTTCTCGATCGTCGGGTCCACGATCGGGGCCCTCCTCATCGCGACCCTGAACAAGACCGTGCTGTTCCTCGGCATCCCGGCCGCGGCGACGCCGGCGTTCAAGGCGCTCGTCATCATCGTCCTGGTCCTGCTGCAGTCCGAGCGCGTGCGCTCGTGGGCGTTCGGTCGCGGGAAGTCGCCCGGAGCGCCCCCTGCGCCGACGTCGCCCGCAGCGGACCCGGCCGCATACGTCTCGAAGGAGGTCGTCGCATGAGCTCCTCGCGCACGCTCGCCGAATCCGTTCCACCCGTCCCCGACCTGCCCGAGCGCAGGAACACCGAGGGCGCCGCGCGACTGGCGCGGCTGTGGGAGCGCAATCAGACCCTGATCCCGACCCTCACCGCGCTGGTGCTGCTGTTCGGCATGCTCATCTACGCCGAGGTGGCCTACGGCCGGGTGTTCCACGCCGGCACCATGTCGAGCCTTCTGATCAGCTTCGCGCCGACGATCATCCTGGCGGTCGGCATGACGATCGTCATCGTCTCGGGCGGCATCGACCTGTCCGTCGGCGCGGTCGTCGCCTTCAGCTCCGTCGCCGGCGTCATGCTCATGAACATCGGCATCAACGGCTGGATCTCGATGGTGCTGATGATCCTGTTCGGCGCGATGTTCGGCGTCATCGCGGGCGTCATGATCCAGTACTTCAACGTGCAGCCGTTCATCGCGACGCTCGCGATGATGTTCCTCGCCCGCGGACTGGCCTCGATCCTCTCCACGACGCCCGTTCAGGCTGCCGAGGACTCGCCGATCCACCTGCTGGCCACGGACTGGAAGCTCTTCGACGGTCCGAAGGTCAACGACTTCACGGTCACTCCGGGGCTGATCATCGCGATCCTCGTCGTCCTCGGCGGAATGTTCTTCATGCACCGCAGCCGCAGCGGACGCACGGTCTATGCGATCGGCGGCAACGAGTCGTCCGCGGGGCTCATGGGTCTTCCGGTGGCGCGGACGCGCGTGGGGATCTACATCATCTCGGGTGCCCTGGCGGGACTGGCGGCGGTCGTCTACACCGCCGAGGTCGGTGGCAAGGCGCAGAACGTCACCGGAATCGGATGGGAGCTCGACGCCATCGCGGCCGTGGTCATCGGCGGGACCCTGCTGACCGGCGGCTACGGCTACGTGCTCGGATCGGTCGTGGGCGTGTTCGTGATCGCGGCGCTGCGCCTCATCATCACGAAGGACGGGACGATCAACCCCGAGTACCTCACCATCATCACCGGCGCCGTCCTGCTCGTGTTCGTGCTGCTGCAGCGCGCCCTCACGCGGCGAAGGGCCAGCTGATGCCCGACACCGAACTCCAGGCGTCGATCGACGCGGTGCGCGCGGATGTCGCCCGGCTGCACGGCGAACTCGTCCGCTACAACCTGATCGTGTGGACGGGCGGGAACGTGTCGGGCCGCGTGCCCGGTGCCGATCTGTTCGTGATCAAGCCGTCGGGGGTGTCGTACGACGACCTGACGCCGGAGAACATGATCCTGTGCGACCTCGACGGCAACGTCGTCCCGGGCACGCCGGGCTCGGACCGCAGCCCGTCGAGCGACACCGCGGCGCACGCGTACGTGTACCGGAACATGCCCGAGGTCGGGGGAGTGGTGCACACGCACTCCACCTTCGCGGTGGCGTGGGCGGCGCGCGGCGAGGAGATCCCGTGCGTCATCACGGCGATGGCCGACGAGTTCGGCGGGCCGATCCCGGTCGGGCCGTTCGCGATCATCGGCGACGACTCCATCGGTCGCGGCATCGTCGACACCCTGCGCGGCCACCGGTCGCGTGCGGTGCTGATGCAGAATCACGGGCCGTTCACGATCGGCGTCTCGGCGAAGGATGCCGTGAAGGCCGCGGTGATGGTGGAGGATGTCGCCCGCACCGTGCACTACGCGCGTGAGGCCGGTCCGCTGATCCCGATTCCGCAGGAGGCGATCGACCGCCTCTTCGACCGGTACCAGAATGTCTACGGCCAGTCCACGGACGCCCGCCGCGACGGGGAGGAGACCCCGTGACGGCGGCTGCCGCGCGGGCGATCCGCGACGGCCGTGCCGTGCTCGGCATCGAGCTCGGCTCCACCCGCATCAAGGCATGCCTGGTGCTCGCCGACGACCCGACGACGGTGCTCGCGGTGGGCAGCCACGCCTGGGAGAACCAGTTCGTCGATCGGCTGTGGACCTACGCGCTGGACGACGTGTGGGCAGGGCTCCAGGGGGCGTACGCCGACCTGGTCGCGGATGTGCGTCGCCGGTACGACGTGACACTCGACTCGCTCGCCGCGATCGGCGTCTCGGCGATGATGCACGGCTACCTCGCCTTCGGCGAGGACGGTGATCTGCTCACGGGGTTCCGCACGTGGCGCAACACCAACACGGATCGCTCGGCCGCGGTGCTGTCCGAGCTGTTCGGGGTGAACATCCCGCTGCGCTGGTCGATCGCGCACCTGTACCAGGCGGTGCTCGACGAGGAGCCGCATGTCACCGACGTGAGCTTCTTCACGACGCTCGCCGGTTACGTCCACTGGAAGCTCACCGGGCGCAAGTCGCTCGGCGTGGGCGACGCGTCGGGCATGTTCCCGATCGACTCCGCCACCCGCGACTACGACGCGGCGCTGCTCGAGAAGTTCGACCGGCTCGTCGGTGAGCGCGCCCCCGGGCTGCAGGTCTCGCGGCTGCTCCCCGAGGTCCTCGTGGCCGGCGAAACCGCGGGTGAACTCACCGCTGACGGTGCGGCCCTCCTCGACCCGACAGGTGCGCTGCGTCCGGGCGCCCCCCTGTGCCCGCCCGAGGGCGACGCCGGCACCGGCATGGTCGCCACGTGCTCGGTCGCCCCTCGTACCGGGAATGTCAGCGCGGGAACCAGCATCTTCGCGATGGTCGTGCTGGAGCGACCGCTCTCGGGCATCCACCACGAGCTCGACCTCGTCACGACCCCCGCCGGCGACGCGGTGGCCATGGTCCACTGCAACAACGGCGCCAGCGAGCTCGCCGCGTGGATCGGGCTGTTCGACCGCTTCGCGTCGGTGACCGGCGCCGGCCTCGCGTCGGACGAGGTCTTCGAGGCCCTCTTCCGCGAGGCGCTGGACGGAGATCCGGATGCCGGCGGCCTCCTCGCCTACAACCATCTCGCCGGTGAGCCGATCGCCGGGCTCGCCGAGGGCCGTCCGCTGTTCGTGCGCACGCCCGACAGCCGTTTCACGCTCGCGAACTTCATGCGCGCGCAGCTGTACGGCGTGTTCGGCACGCTCGCCCTCGGCATGCGCGTGCTCGAGCGCGAGGGTGTCGCCCTGGACCGGATGTTCGCCCATGGCGGCGTGTTCCGCACGGCCGGGGTCGCGCAGCGCTTCCTCGCCGGTGCGCTGGGCGCTCCGGTGGCCGTGGGCGAGACGGCATCGGAAGGGGGAGCCTGGGGCATCGCCGTGCTCGCGTCGTACCTGTCGGCCGCGAGCGATCTCGACCTCGACGCGTACCTCCGAGAGCGCGTGTTCGGCGAAGCATCCTTCGACACCGTCGACCCCGACCCCGAGGACGTTCCCGGGTTCGCCGCCTACCTCAACCGCTATCGCGCCGGGCTCGCCGTCGAGTCCGCCGCGATCA
>NZ_JAYRDE010000114.1:0-9869 GCF_041909575.1 Microbacterium sp.
AGGCGCCGGATCTCGCGCGGATCACGGCCGGCGCCGCGGGCGGCTTCGTCGATCGCCGCGTTGCCGCGCGCGAGATCGCCCGGCCTCATGTAGCCGAGGGACGGGAGCCAGCCGTCGCCCTTGCGACCGGTGAGCGCGAGCATCCGCGGCTTGTAGGCGCCGATCCAGATCGGGATGTCGTGCGCCGGGCGTGGGCCGCGCTTCGCCCCGTGCACCCGGTGGTAGGTCCCGTCGGTGAAGGCGCCGCGGCGCTCGCTCGTGTCCCAGAGCTCCCGCATGACGTCGATGGCCTCTTCGAGCGCCGTGACCGCCTGGCCAGGCGTGAGCCGACCGCCGCCCATCGCCTCGATCGCGTCCCAGAATCCGCCGGCGCCGAGCGCGAGGTCGAAGCGCCCGCCCGAGAGCAGGTCCAGGCTCGCTGCCGCCCGTGCCGTCACGGCGGGCGGGCGCAGCGGTACGTTGAGCACGTTCGGCGCGATGCGGATGCGCTCGGTGCGCGCCGCCACGAAGGTCATCAGCGTCCACGTGTCGAGGAACGCGGGCTGGTACGGATGATCCTGGAACGTCACCAGATCGAGCCCGGATGCCTCGGCCGCCTGCGAGAGCAGCACGGGGGCGTCAGGCGCCGCGGCGGTCGGGGTGATGAATGCGCCGAACTCGAGCGCGTGGCCGTAGTCCATGGAGAACCTCCGCTTCCTCGAACGCCCCGGCCCGGCCGAGCATTCCACGGGCGGGCTACGGCGCCTCGGGGCCGAAGGCGGCGGCGAGCGCGATCGAGTCGAAGAGGTTCAGCATGGCGTTGCGCAGCTCGCCGAGCGGCGTCGCGAAGCTCGCCAGCACGACCTGCTTCGAACCCGGCACGGCGAACCAGTACTCGGCCTCGAGCCTCGTCGCGACGGCGGTCGCGTCGTCCTCCTCCACCGTCTCCTCGTGCTGCCGGTCGATGCGGAGCATGCTCGCGCGCGGGCCGTCGAGGCGCTTCGCCGTCTCGACCCCCGGCACCGCCAGCACCTCGAAGCTCTCGCGCAGCACGCCGAGCACGGCATCCGCCGACGTACCGATCGCGGGGCTCATGCGCATCCCCTCAGGCGCGTGGACCGTCAGCGATGCGGGAGTGGCGAGGCCGGGCGTGATCTCGATGCACAGGAAGAGGGCGCGGGCCGAGGCATCCCGCGCCGCTGCCGTCGCGCGCTCGAAGGCGCCGCGCAGGCGGCGGCGGGCGATCGCCGCGTCGTCGGCGGGTCCGGCGAGCTCGCGCACGGCCTCGTCGATGCGGGCGGATGCCTCGTCCTCGGCGCGCGGGTCGACGGCGAGCCAGCGTCCCGGCAGCTGGAACGTGAGCTGCGGCGCCGCGAGCGGCGACGTATCGAGCGCGCTCACGACCCGTCGGCGATCCGGCGGACGTCGTCGGGCGAGAGCACGAGCACCTCGCCGGAGAGGTCGCGCACTCCGAGCGTCTGCGTCACCGCATCGGAGAAGCGCACTTCGGCATCGGATGCCTCGAAGCGGTCGGTGTAGTCGGCTCGGTCGCCGTCGACGAAGCTGATCGACACCTCGTTCCGTCCCGCCACGGGGTCGGACACCAATGTGGGCGCCGTTGCGCGGACGGCCGCGATCAACGCCTCCTCGGAGGAGTCGTCCACGAAGAGCATGAGGTTCACCTGGGTGTTCCAGGGTGCGCCCGAGTGGGTCGGCCACGCCATCGCGCCGTTGACGCCGTCCACCTCGGCGAGCCGCGATTCGAGCGGCGCGAGGTCGGGGTCGCCCGCGCAGCCGGCGAGACTCAGGGCGCCGAGACCGACGGCGGCCGCCAGCACGTAGCGCAGCATCCGCATGTCACGACCCCCGCGTGTACGTGCCAATGTGGACCTCCTCGTAGCTGCCCGCACCTTCCTGTGCGAAGAAGATCTCGTCGCCCCGGCGCGGTTCGGGCAGGTAGCGCTCCGCCTCAGCACCATACATTCCGGCATCGTGCATCGGCGACGTGAGCGGACGGTAGGTCTGCCAATCGCCGTCGAAGCGCACGTAGTCGATCGGATCGAGACCGAGCAGCTCGAGCGTGTGCACCGGGTCGATGCCGTTGTTGATCTGCGTGACGCGCACGTCCGGCGGCATGTCGCTGTAGTGCTTGTCGATCGCGGAGCCGGCGGTGAACACCGACTGGACGCGATCGGCCACACGCGGGTTGGTCGCCAGTTCTCCGGCCATCATGCCGCCGAGCGACCACCCGGTGAACATGATCGGCGCATCGCTCTCGAAGACACCCGCCTGGGTCATCGCGTCCCAGACGGCCTGCTCGTACTGGGTCGGGACGCCGGGGAACAGCGACAGCATCCCGTCGGTGCGCACGTCGTTGAGCGCGCCGTCGCCGTTCAGGGGGTTCCAGTTCTGCGTGCTGGGCAGCTGGACCCGCCACGAGATGATGTTGCCCTGGGCGTCCTTGATCGCGACGACCCGGATCTCGGTCGCCTCCTCGCCGCCGTTGCGGTCCTGCAGGGCGAGGTGCTCCATCAGATCCTGGTAGTCGCGCGCCTCGGAGTCGTCGGCGATCGCATCCGCGGCCTCGTCTCCGGTGGGAGCGGTGCTCTCCTTCGTGGTCTTGATGTTCTGCGGCCTGCCCGCCGCCTCGGCGAGGGCGAGGACCAGCAGCCCGATCGCCAGGATCGCGCCGAGCACGATCAGCCCGATCACCCCGAATGCGACGAAGGCGAGCCCGACCAGCAGGAGCCCGATCACGAGCAGCAGCGCGACCACGAGGGCGGACACGAGGGCGCTCAGCAGCTCGGCGAGCACGTCGACCACGACGGAGAGCACCTGCGAGGCCCACTCGCCGACCATCTCGAAGAAGTCGCCGACCCCGTCCCAGAACTGGTCCCAGTTGTCACCCCAGGAGTCGGCGCCGTGCTCGATGGCCGTCTCGATCGCGTCGATCGCCCGGTCCGCGGCATCCCAGATATCCTGACGCGCGTGGTTCAGGGTGCGCCGGGCCTCCTCGACCTGCCCGGCCGAGTAGGCCGCCCCGTCGCTCGTGGACCAGAGGTCCTCGTACAGTGCGTCGGTCGACGAGCCCTCGGCCTCGGCCCGGGTGATGTCGTTGCGGAGGTCGTCGAGGTCGCCCTGAAGACTGTAGGTGCGCGCCTGGTGGAAATCGGCGTCCTCCACCGCGGACCGCGCCGTCGCCTGGATGGGCGCCAGCTCGACGGCGTACGTCGTGAGCGCCGTCGCGGTGCCGCCGTAGCGCTGACGGGCACGGCGAAGACCGGCGGATGCCTCGGCCGCCGAATCCGCGACGGCATCGGTCGCGCGGCTGCGCTGGTCGTCGACGAGGTCGCGGAGGGCGTCGGCTGCGCGCGAGATCGCCTCGGCGGTGGACTGCAGGCGCCGCGCTCGGCTCTCGAGCTCGTGGGGGCGGCCCTCGAAGACGTCGGCGAACTCGACTGCCAGGCCCGAGCTCACGGGGCGTCCCCGTCGATCTCGACGCCGTCGCCCATGGTGCGGTCGAGATCGGTCAGGGTCTCGTCGATCGCCTGGAGCCAGTCGTGCACCGCGACCAGCTGCTCCTCGAGCTTGCCGCGGTTGTGGTCCCAGTTCCCGGCGAAGTCGCGGACCTTGCCGGCCAGCCGGTGCTCGCCGGTGAGGTCGGCGAGGTCGTCACCGACGCGGTCGGCGCTGCGGAAGGTCTCGAGCGCGCCCGCCACGCGAGTCTTCGCAACGCGAAGCGCCGTGAGATCCAGATCGACGTCGGTCATCGGCTCCTCCGCAGGGCTGGGGTTCGATCGCGAGCCTAGGGTGCGGGCGACACCGGACACGATGGGGACAATCCCCCACGTCGGTGCGTGCTGCTCAGGCGTTCGGTGTCACGCTGCGCGCCAGCATCCGTCCACATGGTCGTCGACCATGCCCGCGGACTGCATCAGCGCGTACATCGTGGTGGACCCCACGAAGCGGAAGCCGCGCTTGCGCAGCGCCTTGCTCATCGCGTCGGACTCGGCTGTCGTCGCCGGCACGTCGGCGAACGAGACCGGGCGCGGCCGCGGCGCGGGTGCGAACGACCACAGGAAGGCGTCGAGCTCGCCCTCGTCCATGGCGGTGACCAGCCGCGCATTCGAGATCGTCGCGAGGATCTTGGCGCGGTTGCGGATGATGCCCGCGTCGCCCATCAGCCGCTCGACGTCGTCGTCTGCGAACCGGGCGACGACCTCGGGCTCGAAGCCGGCGAAGACCTCGCGGAACCGCGGCCGCTTGCGCAGGATCGTGATCCACGACAGCCCCGCCTGGAACCCCTCGAGGCTCATCTTCTCGAACAGCGGCCGGTCGCCGTGGAGCGGGAAGCCCCACTCCTCGTCGTGGTAGCGGCGGTACTCCGGATCGTCGCCGACCCACGCGCAGCGCGCGATGCCGTCGGGGCCGAGGCGCGTGTCGGTGCTCACTCGGCCAACCTATCCGGCCCCGCCGACGTCCTTCGGCTGTGCCGAAAAGACGTCCGGCCGGCGGGCTACTTCTTCTTGAGGGACTTCTCGCTCACCGGCGCCTGGCCCGACGCGGCGAGCGCGGCGTAGTAGTCGCGCGCCTCGTCCTGCCGCGCCTGCTCGGCCCCCGAGGCGATCGGCGCGCGCACGTGCTCCGGCGCGAAGCCGTAGGCGTCGACGAGGTCCTGCGCGTGCGGGCGGAGGCGGGACGTCAGCCGGTCGATGTACCGCGAGACGGATGCCGCGCGCTGCGTCGAGAGACGCCCGTTGATCAGGTACCAGGCCAGGTGCTCTTCGATCAGGTGGAGACCGAACAGGTCGCGCAGCCACATCAGGACGCGACGCGTGCCGTCGTCCTCGATGCGATGGATGCCGTCGGTGAACGCCTCCCACTGCAGCAGCTCGCCGTGCGCGCGGGCCGCCTCGATGAGCTCGGCCTGGTGGCTGTTGAACAGCGCGGCGGCCTCGGCGGGCGACAGCTTGGACGCCGGGCGCAGGGCGGCGGCGACATCCGCCACCATCTGCTGCACACGGCCGGCGAGCAGGTCGTGCTGCTGGTCCTCGCGCAGGCCGAGCTCGACCGAACGCGCGGTCGAGCCGAGATCGGCGACCGACTGCCCGAGCTGCCGCAGCCCGGCGCCGTGGAAGAGCTTGCCGGCGGTCTGGCCGACGGCGAAGCGGGCGAGCTTCGCGGCATCCGCACCCTTGAACTGCCTCGCGTAGTCGGCGAGGAGGCGCTTGCCGACCAGCTGGAGGAGGACGTTGTTGTCGCCCTCGAAGGTGACGTACACGTCGAGGTCCTGGTGGAGTCCGACCATGCGGTTCTCGGCGAGGAAGCCCGACCCGCCGCAGGCCTCGCGGGCCTCCTGGATCGTGTCGAGGGCGTTCCACGTCGAAAGCGGCTTGAGGGCCGCCGCGAGGGTCTCGAGATCCTCGCGCTCCTCGGGGGTGTCGCTGCGGCCCGAGAAGACGCCGTCGAACTTGCGGAGGAGCTCGTCGTGGCTGAAGAACTGCGCGTAGTTCTGCGCGACGAGGGGCAGAAGGCGGCGCTGGTGCTTGCCGTAGTCCAGCAGCACGACCTCGGACGTGCCGGCGCCGGAGTCGAACTGGCGGCGCTGGCCCGCGTACGTGAGCGCGATGTGAAGGGCGAGGGCGGTGGCGGTGGTGGCGGCGCCGTCGAGCGACACGCGGCCCTGGACGAGCGCGCCGAGCATCGTGAAGAACCGGCGGCCGGGGGTCGGGATGTCGGAGCTGTACGTGCCGTCGGGAGCGACGTCGCCGTAGCGGTTGAGCAGGTTCGTGCGGGGGACGCGCACGTGGTCGAAGTGCAGCCGGCCGTTGTCGATGCCGTTGAGGCCGCCCTTGACCCCGTCGTCCTCGCCGCCGATACCGGGGAGGAAGTCGCCGTTCTCGTCGCGCAGCGGCACGAAGAAGCAGTGCACGCCGTAGTTCACGCCGCCCGTGATGAGCTGGGCGAAGACCGTGGCCGCCTTGCCGTGCAGCGCTGCGTTGCCGAGGTAGTCCTTCCAGGCGCCGCGGAACGGCGTGTGGATCACGAACTCCTCGGTGTCGGGGTCGTACGTGGCGGTGGTGCCGATCGCCGCGACGTCCGAGCCGTGTCCGGTCTCGGTCATCGCGAAGGCGCCGGGGAGGCTCATGTCGGCCACCGCACCGAGCCACTTGTCGTGGTGCTCCTTCGTGCCGAGCTGGAAGATCGCCGAGCCGAAGAGCCCCCACTGCACGCCCGACTTGATCTGAAGGCTCGGGTCGGCGAGGACCAGCTCCTGGAAGCCGGCGAGATTCGCCCCGTTGTCGTTCTTGCCGCCGTACTCCTCGGGCAGCGCTCGACGCGAGCCGCCGTGCTCGACCAGCAGGTGCAGCTGCGTGAGCACGCGCTCCCGGTGGTCGGACATCGGCTGGCCCTCGATGCGCCAGAACGCGGGGTCCTTGATCATCTCGCGCGCCTCGCGGCGGGTGTCGGCCCAGGTTCCGAGCAGCAGATCGGTGACAGCCGCCACGTCGATGCGAGGCTCGGATGCCTCCTCCGCGGTGTGGGCGGCGGTCGGGGCGCCGCCGGCGGGCGTGCGCTTGCTCGTGGCGGGCTTGGGGGAGCGGACGGCGGCGTCGGCCATGGCGTCACCTCTCGGTCTCGGCGATGGAAAAGTCACTTCCGACGGTAGGACTCCCACAACACCGGTCCAAACCGGTTGGAGCTGTTCGACAACCCGTCCCGGCCCGCTCCCGCGGCGGCGTTGTGCGCACCCCACACCCCCGGCGCGACGGGGACGTGAGCATTCGCCCGCACGAACGGAAGGGGGGAGGAGGATGGGAGCGTGCAGATCGGGCTGGAGCCGTGGACGGATGCCGACCTCGACGTCCTCCGACGCGCGAACACGCCCGAACTGACCCGGTACCTCGGCGGTCCGGAGGCCGACGACGCCCTCGCGGAGCGCCACGCCGAGTACCTGTCGAGCGGGGACGCGGTCCGCATGTTCCGCATCGTCGTGGACGGAGCCGTCGCCGGGTACGCGGGCTGGTGGGAGCAGGACCACGACGGCGCGGCCGCCTACGAGGTCGGCTGCGTCGTCGAGCCGGCGTGGCAGGGGCGCGGCGTCGCCGCCGCGGCCCTGGCAGAGGTCACGCAGCGGGCGCTCGCGACCGGCGGCGGCCGCCCGGTCGTCGGGTACGCGCACGTCGGGAACGAGGCATCCCACGCCCTCTGCCGCCGGGTCGGGTTCACGCTGGAGGGGACCGGGCGGTTTCCGGGCGCTGACGGCGAGGACGTCGAGGTGAACGTGTGGGTGATCCGGCCGGCCTGACGGCGATCGCCGGCGAGGAGGCTGCCGTCGCCGACGTCGGAGGCGGCTCGGAGAATGGGAAGCCGAGCGGAGGGGGGCAGGATGCGGGTCGAACTGCGACCGTGGAGCGAGGGCGACCTCGCCGTGCTCGAGCGGGCGAACACCCCCGAGATGACGGCCTACCTCGGCGGGCCCGAGTCCGACGAGCAGGTGGGCGAGCGCCACGCGCGCTACCTGCGCCTCAACGCCACGGGAGAGGCGCGGATGCTGCGCATCGACGTCGACGGCGAGCCCGCAGGAGGCATCGGCTACTGGACCGTTGAGCACGACGGCGCCCCCGCGTTCGAGACCGGATGGAGTGTCGAGCCGAGGTTCCAGGGCCGAGGGGTGGCGCGTGAGGCTCTCCGGCAGGTCACTCACCTCGTCGCGGCCGACGGGCGCCGCGGGCTGCTCGTCGCGTACCCGGGCGTCGACAACCCGGCCTCCAACGCCCTCTGCCGCGGCGCCGGGTTCGAGGAGCAGGGCACCTCGACCGCTCCGTGGCGCGGCGGCGAGCTCACCTTCCGCCGCTGGGTGCTCGACGTCTCGCCCCTCGACCTCGCCGGTCGAACCCCCGACGTCGACGAGCGCTTCGAGGGAGACGCGCTCGACGAGTCGCGGTGGTGGCCGTTCTACACGCCGCACTGGTCGTCGAGGGATGCCGCGGCCGCACGTTGGACGGTGGGTCCGGGCGGGCTGCGGCTCCGCATCGACGAGGACACCGCACCGTGGGCGCCTGAGCTCGACGGCGACCTGCGGGTGTCGCACGTGCAGACGGGCCAGCACTCGGGACCGGTCGGCAGCGGCATCGGCCAGCACCGGTTCCGCCCGGGGCTCGTCGTGCGCGAGGAGCAGCCCGCGCACCGCGGCTGGCTCGTGCGTCACGGCGTCATCGAGGTGCGCCTGGCGGCGATCCGTCACCCCGACGCCATGGTCGCGTGCTGGCCGATCGGCTTCGAGGAACAGCCCGACGACTGCGGCGAGCTCTGCATCGCCGAGATCTTCGGGAGCGACCTCGACGACGACGGCGGCTGGGTCGGCGTCGGCGTGAAGCCGCAGAACGATCCGCGGCTCCGCGAGGACTTCGAAAAGGTCCGCATCGACGGCGACCTCACCGCGATGCACGACTACGCCGTGGATTGGACGCCCGACCGCGTGCGCTTCTTCATCGACGGGCGCTGGGTGAAGACATCCGTCCAGTCGCTCGACTACCCGGTGCAGTTCATGCTCGAGATCTACGAGTTCCCGCGCGCCGACGGCACGCGCGACCTCGCGGCACTCCCCCACGTGCTGCGGGTCGAGCGCGTGCGCTCCTTCCCACCAGGGGCGAGCCTCGCCTGACCCCGAATCAGGCGATTCGGCGAGATCAGGACGACTGAGCCCGAATCGAGCCTGTTCTCGCCGAATCGCCTGTTTTCGGCCCGCCCGCTCAGCCCGCCTGGCTCAGGCCGCGCGGATGACGTCGAGCACGGCCTCACCGTAGGCCTCGCGCTTCTTCGCCCCGATGCCCGTGACGCCGTCGAGGTCGGCGAGGCTCTCGGGTCGCACTTCGGCGAGCGCGCGGAGCGTGGCGTCGCCGAAGACGATGTAGGCGGGCACGCCGAGCTCGCGTGCGACGCCGGCGCGCCAATCGCGCAGCGCTTCGAAGAGCGGGCGATCGCGCTCGGCCAGGGTGTCGGATGCCGAGACCTTGCGCACCCGCGGAGCGCCGCCGGAACGCCCGAGCGCATCGCGCCGGAGCGGCACCGGCGTCTCGCCTTTCAGCACGCCGGCGGCGGACTCGCCGAGGGCGAGCGTGCCGTACTCGCCGCGCGCCACGAGGATTCCCCGGGCGAGCAGCTGCCGGATCACGCTGCGCCAGTCCTGCTCGGACAGGTCGGATCCGAGCCCGTACGTCGAGAGTGCGTCGTGGCCCTGCTGGCGAATGCGCTCGGTGGAGGAGCCGCGGAGGATGTCGATGAGATGCCCGGCGCCGAAGGCCTGGCCGCGCTCGCGCTGCAGCCGCACGATGGTCGACAGCAGCTTCTGCGCGGGCACGAGGCCGTCCCAGGTCTCGGGAGCCTCCAGGCAGGTGTCGCAGCTGCCGCAGGGCTCCGCGGGCTCGCCGAAGTATCCGAGCAGGTTCTGGCGGCGGCATCCGACCGTCTCGCACAGCGCCAGCATCGCGTCGAGGTGCTGGCCGAGCCGGTTCTTGAATGCGCGGTCGCCCGGGCTCTGGTCGATCATGCGGCGCTGCTGCACCACGTCGCCGAGGCCGTAGGCCATCCACACCACCGAGGGATCGCCGTCGCGGCCCGCGCGACCGGTCTCCTGGTAGTAGCCCTCGACGGACTTCGGCAGGTCGATGTGGGCGACGAAGCGCACGTCGGGCTTGTCGATGCCCATGCCGAAGGCGATGGTCGCGACCATGACGACGCCGTCGTCGCGCAGGAAGCGCGACTGGTTCGCCGCGCGGACGGATGCCTCGAGCCCCGCGTGGTAGGGCAGGGCGTCGAAGCCCTGCGTGCGCAGGAACTCGGCGGTCTGCTCGACGGACTTGCGACTCAGGGCGTAGACGATTCCC
>NZ_JAYRDE010000115.1:0-9093 GCF_041909575.1 Microbacterium sp.
CACCCGCTCCGCCGGTGTTGCCACTTCGGGGGGCTTCCGCACTCGCACACCGACCGGAAGTGGCAACTCGAGCTGTCAAGGCGGGGTGGCGGCGGCATCCGTCGTTCGTAGACTGGGGTCGCGAGGAGGTGCCATGCGCCCACTGACCGAAGACGACGTGCGCTCGTCGTTCGTGAACGCTTCACCGGATGAACTGCGGATCGTCGCCCTGCCGGCCGACTTCGTGCTCACCGACTGGGATCACCTCGATTTCTTCGCGTGGCGCGATCCGCGCACGCGCGGACGCGGCTACATGATCGCCGAACTCGACGGCGAGCCGCGAGGGATCGTGCTGCGCGCCGCCGACGGGATGTCGCGCGCCCGGTCGGCGATGTGCAATCTCTGCCACACGACGCAGCCGGCCGACCAGGTAGCCCTGTTCACGGCGCGGCGGGCGGGCTCGGCGGGTGAGCACGGCGACAGCGTCGGCACCTACATCTGCACCGACCTGTCGTGCCACGAGAACGTGCGGCTCGCGATGCCGCTCGCGCCGAACGAGGTGCGCGCGAGCGTGGATCTGCGCATCGACGGGACCCGCCGTCGCACCGAGGCCTTCGTCGGACGTGTGCTCGAGACCGCGGAGATCCGCCGATGACCCGCGTCGTCGTGGTGGGGGATGCCCTCATCGACGAGCTGCGCGACGACAACGGCGTGCGCGAGTTCGTCGGCGGCGCGGCGCTCAACGTCGCGGTCGGACTGACGCGCCTCGGGGTTCCCGCGACGCTGATCGCGATGGTGGGCGACGACGAACCCGGCAGCCGCATCCGCTCCTATCTGGGCGACTACGGCGTCGACCTCATCGAGACCCCCTCGCCGCTGGGCACGGCCCGTGCGGTGAGCACGCGCACCGGTGGGGGTGAGCCGGAGTACGTGTTCAACGAGGCGTCGCAGCGCCGCCGTATCCGCTTCGGGGATCGCGAGCGGGAGGCCATGGCGGATGCCGCGCTCGTCGTGGTCAGCTGCTTCGCGTTCGACGACGCAGAGCAGGCGGCCGAACTCGCCGGCACCATCTCCTCAGCCGGCGTGCGTGTGGCCGTAGATCCGAACCCTCGGAGCGGGATGCTGCGCGATTCTGAGGAGTTCGTGCGGGGCTTCGAGCGACTCGCCGCGGGAGCGGCCCTGGTCAAGGTCGGTGAGGATGACGCGAGCCTGCTGTACGGCGACAGCCTCGACGCGCTGCGCACCCGGCTCGTTGACCTCGGCGCCGACGCGGTGCTCGCCACGCAGGGCGCTTCGGGCGCGACGATCGAGGCCGACGACGTCGTGGTGACGCATCCCATCTCGAGCCTGCCCGGCCGCATCGTCGACACGATGGGGGCAGGCGACGCCGCGTTCGCCGCGACCATCGCCGCGCTCGCCGAGGGCGACCCCGCGACCGAGGAGGAGTGGGCCGCCGTGCTCGCGTCGGCGATGGACCTCGCGGCCGCGACCTGCCGCTTCGAGGGGGCCCTGCTGCGCACTCCGGCGGCCCTCGAGTCGCTCGATCTGGACCGGCTCGGCACCTGATCCGGGCGCCTGCCGGCTCGATTTCGAGCACTGCCCGACACAGCGTAAGATGGTTGATCGCGCCTCCGGTCGTCTGTGAAAGTCGGACGGGTGCGCCTGGCGAGTTACCCAAGCGGCCAAAGGGATCTGACTGTAAATCAGCCGTCTTAGACTTCGGGGGTTCGAATCCCTCACTCGCCACCGAACGAGAAAAGCGCCCCCTCGCGGGGCGCTTTTCTCGTTCATCCGGCCGAACCGCTCCTGGCTCTCCGCCCGCGAGGGCACGCGACCGGTTCGCGATCTGACCAGCGGCGCGATGCTTGTGGACAGTCCCCGGCGCCCTCGGTCGCGGCCGCGATAGCGTCGCGTCGACGGGTTGCCGCCCCTGGCGAGAGGGGCGGCGCCCGTCTTCTCTCTCCTGGCTGAGTCCGCCGCATCGATCGCTACGCTGACCGCATGCCCTGGACCGCGACCGGAACCCTGACCGCCCACGCCGCGCTGCAGCATCCGTCCCTCGTCGCGCCGCCGGTCGCAGCCGCGCTGGGAGCGCTCGCTGCCGACGTCGCCTCGTCGATCGGCGTGGCCGAGATCGATCCGGCGCTCGCCGACACGGCTGCGTTCTGCGAGCGGTACGGAGTGGCTCCGGATGCCTCGGCCAACTGCGTCGTCGTCAAGGGGAAGCGCGGCGGCGAGGTGCGGTTCGCGGCGTGCCTGGTGCTCGCGTCGACGCGTGCCGACGTGAACGGCGTCGTGCGGCGTCGACTGGACGTTAGGTCGGCGTCGTTCGCACCGATGGACGAGGCCGTCGCGCTCACGGGCATGGAGTACGGCGGCATCACGCCGGTCGGGCTGCCCGCGGACTGGCCGATTTTCGTCGACGCGGCGGTGGCTGCGGCGCCCGAGGTCGTCATCGGCGGGGGAGTGCGTGGCAGCAAGCTGTTCCTTCCGGGTCATGCGCTGCTCTCCCTGCCGGGTGCCGAACTCGTCGAGGGCCTGGCGAGGGCGTCGGGCTGAGGCATCCGCCCCTCGCGGCTCTGCGGCCACCCTCGGGCGCGCGGGGGTCTGCGGCCACCGTCGGGCGCGCGGGGTTCTGGCCGCCCTCGGGCGCATAACTCCTGCAGAACCGGATGCTCCGGCGCAGCCACCCCCGGAAACTCGCGGTCGCGGGCGGCTCGCGCCGCGAAGGTGCAGGAGTTATGCGCCTCACCGACCGGGTGCCCAGGCCGGGCCGCGCCAGGCCGGGCCGCGCCAGGCCGGGCTGCCCAGGCCGGGCCGCCCCGGCCGGGCACTACATGCCCACCCGGACCGCGCTCTCCCGGCGCACGCCGGGCCCGTGCCAGGATGGGCGTGCGGGCGAGCGTCCGCGATTGAGAGGACCGCCATGACCGTGCCCGAGCACTACGAGCCCGCACCGCAGCCCACGGCGGACTCCGGTCCGTCGTCGCTGCTCCGCGCGGCCATCTGGGTCGCGATCGGCGCCCTCATCGCCGCGGCCATCGTGTGCGTCGTGTGGGTGCTGATCGGCAACCAGAACGGCATCGTAGGCCGCGCGTTCCTGACGATCCTGCTGCTGGTCGGCTTCGCCGGCGCCACCATCCTCGACGCCCACCTCGCGCCGCGCCGCCCGGCGTGGTTCGCGCTGGCCAGTCTGGGTGTCTGGATCGCGACCCTGCTGATCGGCGCCGTCATGATCTGGATGCCCGAGCGCTACTCGTGGGGCGGCTTCTCGCGCTTCATCCAGTTCCTCTTCATCGTGCTGATCCTGCAGCTCGTGCTGCTCCACGTGCGCCTCTACCTCAAGGCCTTCCAGCGCTACGACACGCCCTTCACGCGGACCGTGGCGATCGTCACGATCATCCTGGTCGTCTCGCTCGCGGCGCTGCTGATCATCCCGCTGATGCTCGGCGAGTACCTGTGGTTCCCCGAGATCTACTGGCGGGTCACCGTCGCCGTCGCCATCCTGGCCGCGGTCGGAACCGCCCTCATCCCGCTCGTGAACCTCCTCTTCGCCCCGAAGCAGCCGCGCGCCGCGACACCGCACCCGGTGCCGTACGGGGCTCCGCACGGAGCCGCGCCGGCTCAGCCCGCGCCGGCTCAGCCCGCGCCCCAGCTCGTCGCGACGCCCGCAACCACGGCGCTCAGCCCCGCCCCCGCGCCGGCGGCTCCCGCCGCGCCGGCCGAGCAGGAGCTCCTGCCCTGGCCGACCTATGTCGACGGCCACACGCCGCTGCCGATGCTCCCCGACGGGTCGCCCGACTGGAACGCCTACTACACCGGGTATCCCACCCCGGGCGCCCACGTGTTCGGGGCGCCCGCGCATCCCGCGGCGCAGACACCGCCCGCTCCGGCTGCGCAGACGGATGCCGCGGCCCCGACTTCCACCGGGTACGAGGGCTTCCCGCCCCCGCCGCCGCTGCCCCCGCGTCCCTGAGGGGGGCGTCAGCCCCGAAGCCTCAGCTGAGCAGTTCGAGCGCGGCCATTGCCGCGTTGTGACCGCCGAGCCCGCTGACGGCCCCGCCGCGCCGCGCGCCCGAACCGCAGAGCAGCACGCGGGCGTGGGCGGTCTGCACGCCCCACCGCTCCGCCGGGGTCTCGAGCGGAGCGTCGTCGTCCGCCCACGGCCACGACAGCGGTCCGTGGAAGATGTCGCCCGCGGTCATGCCGAGCGACTCCTCGAGGTCGGCGGTCGTACGGGCCTCGATGCAGGGCGTGCCGTCCGGCGCCTCGAACACGACATCGGCGATCGGCTCGGCGAGCACGGAGTCGAGCGAGCGCTGAGCCGCGGCGAGCAGCGCCGAGCGCGCAGCATCCGGATCCTGTCCGGCGACGAGCCGGTGCGGCACCTGCAGTCCGAACAGGGTGAGGGTCTGCGCCCCGGATGCCCGGAGCTCGGGGCCGAGAATCGAGGGATCCGTGAGCGAGTGGCAGTAGATCTCGGCAGGGAGAGGTTCGGGGATGCGGCCGCCCGCGGCGGCGTCGAACGCGGCGTCGAGCTGCGACATCGTCTCGTTGATGTGAAACGTGCCCGCGAACGCCGCCTCGGATGCGACGGCCGTGTCGCGCAGCCGGGGGAGTCGGCGCAGGAGCAGGTTCACCTTCACCTGGGCGCCCTCGGGAGCGTCCTCGGGGCGTGCTTGCTCGCCCATCAGGCGCGCGAGGACGGCCGGTCCCACGCCGCTCAGCACCAGACGTGCGTGGACCGTCGACGCGCCCTGCGCTCCTTCGAACGACACCTCGCCGTCGGGTGAGATCGATGTCACCGCGGCGTTCGTGCGCAGGTCGGCACCGGCTTCGCGCGCCGCGCGCTCGAGCTCGCCGCTGACGCGCCCCATGCCCCCGACGGGGACGTCCCAGTCGCCGGTTCCACCGCCGATCACGTGATACAGGAAGCAGCGGTTCTGCCGCAGGCTCTCGTCGTCCGCCGACGAGAACGTGCCGATGAGACCGTCGGTCAGGGCGATGCCGCGGGCGATGTCGGTGTCGAGCGCGCCGCGCAGCACGGATCCGAGCGGGCGTTCGAACAGGTCGTCCCACAGTTCGGCGTCGCCGAGCGCGTCCCGCACGGCGCTGCGTCGCTGCAGCGGCGCGGTGACCGTGGGGAACAGCTGCCGCGCGACCGGTGCGATGCGGTCGTAGAAGGCGGCGAAGCGGCCGGCCTCGGTCGTGCCGCCGGTGACGCGGGCGAACGATGCGGCAGTGGCCGCGGCATCCGCTGTGTCCACCAGGATGCCGCGCGAGGGATCCGCCGGATCGGGGGTGTATGACGAGTACCGCCGGCGGGTGAGGTCGATGCGCAGGCCGAGGTCGTCGATCACGCGGCGGGGGAGCAGGCTCACGAGGTACGAGTAGCGGGAGAGGCGCGCGTCGATCCCGGCCCACGGACGCTCCGACACCGCGGCGCCCCCGACGTGGTCGAGGCGTTCGAGCACGACGACGGATCTGCCCGCCCGCGCGAGGTAGGCGGCGGCGACGAGGGCATTGTGCCCGCCGCCGACGATCGCGACGTCATGGGTTGCGGAGCGGACTGCGGCGGCCATCCCTCCACGCTAGCCGGGCGGTGACGGATGCCTCGCCTCCGGCGGTCGGTGACGGATGCCGCGCTCTCGCCGCTAGCGTGGACGCATGAGCCTCGCGCACGACCTCGAAGCCCTCGCCGTCGACATCGCTCAGGATGCCGGAGAACTGGCCCGCACGCGGAGGCTCGAGGGCGTCGCGATCGCGGCGACCAAGTCCGCGCTCGCCGACATCGTGACCCTCGCCGACCGTGAGGTCGAGGCGCTGATCCGCGCCCGCCTCGCCGAGGCGCGCCCCGAGGACGGGTTCCTCGGCGAGGAGTCCGGCGCGGAGCGGGGAAGCTCCGAGGTGACCTGGGTCGTCGATCCGATCGACGGCACGGTCAACTACGCCTACGGATCGCCCCAGTACGCGGTGAGCATCGCGGCGGTCGTCGGCGAGCCGGTGGCCGGGCGATGGGAGGCGATCTCGGCGGCGGTGTACGCCCCGGTATCGAGCGAGCTGTTCCGCGCGGCACGCGGCGGTGGAGCGTGGCTCGGTGAGCAGCGGCTCACCGTCAACGCCGAGGTGTCGGCGGCCGGTGGGCTCTTGGCGACGGGATTCGGCTACGACCCGGCCACGCACGCGGGCGACCTCGCGCGGGTCGCGCGGGTCATGCCGATGGCGCGCGACATCCGCCGCGGCGGCGCCGCCTCCCTCGACTTCGCGTACGTCGCGTCGGGGCGCCTCGACGGCTACTTCGAGCGCGGGCTGGCGCCGTGGGACCACGCCGCGGGCGCGCTCCTGGTCACCGAGGCCGGCGGCTCGTTCGCGTTCTTCCCTCCACCCGAGGGCAGCGATCGGCCGCTCACGGTGGCCTCGTCGCCGTCGATCTTCGAGCGGCTCGTCGACGCGGCGCTGGACGACTGACCCTGGGTGTTTCATAAGAATGAATAGGAAATCGCGCGACTTCCCGAACCCCACATGGCATTCCCAGGCCGTCCGCGATAGTGTTTACCCGATCGTTACTTTCGCGCCCGAACGCCCGAAGTGATCATTGCCCGCCGTCCGTACCGTTGCCCCCCGATGCGACACGACCGAGAGCTGCCGCTTGCCTTTTGATGCCCCGATGGCTGAGCCTGCGCCCACGCGCCGTTCCAGCCGCACTCCGTCCTCGCCTGCACAGGCATCGTCGGAGACCCTCGGAGCATCTCGCGCGGAGCTGCGCCGCCGCACCGTCCAGCCCCAGCCGGCTGCGGGCGTCTGGGACGCACCTTCCGACGAGAAGCGGAAGGATGCCGCGTCCGCCGAGATCGCGACGTCGCAGTCGCTGACCGACCTCCCCGCCGCGTCGACGGTTGAGCCGGAAGCCGTCATCCCCACCGCTCCCGTGGTCAACCTGGCCGCCGCGCCGCTGAGCCGCCGCGCTCGCCGCGCGACGACGGCTGAGCAGCCCGCGATCCTGGTTCCGACGACAGCTGAGCAGCCCGCAATCGTGATTGCCCCGGCCGCAGAGCAGTCCGCGATCCTCGAGCCCTCGGCCGCAGAGCAGTTCGAGCTTCTCGAGCCCGTGGTCGAGCCCGAGGCTCCCGCCGAGATCGTTCTCGAGGTCGTCGACACCCCGGCACAGCCGTCTGTGCCGTCCCGGCGCCAGCGCGCTCCGCGCCGTCCGCTCGACGAAGTGACCGTCGAAGCCGAGATCGTCACCGAGCCCGTCGTCCCGGCCGCGGCCGAGGAAGCTGTGCAGAGCGCGCAGGCTCAGGCCGCGGCATCCGTCGACGAGTTCGAAGCCGCCGCCCGGCTGTTCTCGTTCACCGGCGAGTTCGCCGTCCCGACCTCGGATGCACCGGTCGCCGACGCCGTCGCCGACGCCGTCGCCGAGCCCGCCGCGACCGAGGCCAAGCCCCACAAGGTCCGCCGCACCCCGCGCCCCAGGCGCGGCACCGCGTTCAAGCGGATCGCGGCGGCGTCGTTCTCGGTCGGCGTGATGGGCATCGTCGGTGCCGTGACCGTCGGCATGACGACGCCCGCGCAGGCCGTGGCCGCGGCCAGCGGAGTCGACGCGTCGATGATGTCGATCGTCGCTCCCGGCGACACGGGAAGCACCGATCTCGGTGCCGGCGAGATCCAGGCATACGTCGCTCCCGCGACGGTCGAGGCCGAGACGCTCGACCGCAGCGGCAACTACGACACGACCACCGTGGCCGAGCTCGCCTCGCAGGCCGGCATCAGCAACTTCTCGAGCCTGTTCCACAACGACCCGAACAGCGCCATCCAGTGGCCCTTCGTGGTCGGTGTGACGATGTCGTACGGGTTCGGCATGCGCGACGGCAAGCTGCACAAGGGCATCGACTTCACGCCGGGTGCCGGGTCGCCGATCCAGGCCATCGCCGACGGCACCGTTCGGGTGGCCTCCGAGGCCGGCGGCGACTACGGCGTGCACGTCATCATCGACCACGTCGTCGACGGACAGCTCATCTCGAGCCACTACGCGCACATGCTGTACGGCTCGCTGAAGGTGGTTCCCGGACAGAAGGTCACGGTCGGCACGGTGCTCGGCAACACGGGCAACACGGGTCGCTCCTACGGTGCCCACACGCACTTCGAGCTGCTCATGAACGGGACCACACCGATCGACCCGATGCCCTGGCTGCGGGAGCACGCCGGAGGCTGACGTCGATTCAGAGAGGTGCCGTTGCTCTGGTATCCTCGTCTAGTTGCCCGCGCGCGGGCAGCACGCCCCGATAGCTCAGTGGCAGAGCACTTCCATGGTAAGGAAGGGGTCGTCAGTTCAATCCTGACTCGGGGCTCGCAGCATCCTTCGTGAGACGGATGCCACGCGGCAGGGTAGCTCAGTTGGTGAGAGCGCACGACTCATAATCGTGAGGTCGCGGGTTCAAGCCCCGCTCCTGCTACTTCAGAGGTAAGGCACCGGTCTTACGCGCACAATTCGACGGGGGCTTCACCCGTCTGCACGGCGTCGCTCCATCAGAACGGTGTCGCGCCATTTCCCCGTCCACGGACCGTATGTCATGAGCGCGATGCGCTCCCTCTGACCCACGCGGCGGAAACCCGCCCGCTCGTGGAGTGCGAGGCTCGCGTGGTTCTCCGAAAAGATGCTCGACTGCACCGTCCACACTCCTGCGGCGTCCATCGCCGCGAGAAATGAGTCCAGGAGCGCTCGACCGACGCCACCACCGCGAACGTGCGTGGCGACGTACACCGAATGCTCGACGACCCCGCGGTAGACGTCCCGGGCGGAAACCGTCGACGCGGCGATCCAGCCGATCACGTCGCCATCGGTGTCGACGGCGACGAGCCGACCCGCCTTCAGCTTCCCGGCGTCGAATGTGTCCCAGGGCGGCGGATCCGCTTCGAAACTCGCGTTGCCGGTTGCGAGGCCCTCGCGGTAGACGGCTTCGACGGTCGGCCAGTCCTCGGGTCGCATCGCACGGATGCCGGGAGCGCTCATGGGCGGAGTGCGCTCACAGCCTGGTCGAGCGTTTCCGTGACGACGCGGAAGTACGCCCAGCGGCCGCGCTGCTCACGCGTCGCAAGGCCGGCGTCTACGAGCAG
>NZ_JAYRDE010000116.1:0-8948 GCF_041909575.1 Microbacterium sp.
CGGGAGACATGACCGGGCCCGTGATCGTCATCGTCGGGCTCCTCGACGCCTCCGACGTCGAGGCCATCGCCCCGGTGGTGCACCACAGCACGCTGCCGATGCTGTTCGCGGTGTCGCCGGTCGGCGACGCGCTCGATCGCGCTGCCGACAGCGGCTGGCGGGTCGGCGCGATCGACCCCGACTCCGATCTCGCGATGGCGTGGAGCACGGCGGTCGGGCGAGGAGTGAGCCATGTCCTCGGCTGACCCCTCCGATCAGCGAGCCGGCCGTCGCGGCGGGGAGCTCGTCCTGACGCTCGCGCTCCTGGCAGCGCTGCTCGCTGCGCTGCTGCCGGTGATGCGGGTCATGAAGCCCGGCGGCTGGCTCCTCGGCGCGGTGGTCCTCGCCACCGCGATCCTCGCGGCCGGCTTCGTCGCCCGCAGGTTCCGCCTCCCGGCTGTCGCGGTCAGCCTCATCGAAGCCGGCGTCTGGGTCGCGTTCATGACGGTCGTCTTCGTGCGGCACACCGCGCTGCTGTGGGCCGTGCCGACGCCCGAGACCCTGCGCGCGGTCCCGCCGCTCGTCGACGAGGCCATCGAACGCATCACCTTCGGCGCGGCGCCGCTCGACGACCACATCTCGCTGGCGTTCCTCATCGTGGGGTCGATGGGGCTCCTCGCCATCATCGTCGACCACGTGGTGCTCACCGCCCGGATGCCGCTCCTCGCCTCGATCGGCATCGTCGCCGTCTCCCTCATCCCCGCGATCGCCGTGCCCCGCGAGGTCGACGTCATGGCGTTCGTGTTCCTCGCCGTCGCGATCCTCTTCCTCGTGCGCGCCGAAACGCGCTCGCGCGAGCGGCCCCTCGAGAGAGCGTCCGAGCGCAGCGCCGGAGTCCCGGCGACCGCGCTGGGCATCGGCGCGATCGCCGTCGTCGTCGCGGTGGTGGCGACGCCGATGCTCCCGCAGCCCGCGGTGCGTGCCGGGGCCGGCCTCGGGCCTGGGCCGGGCATCGACGCCACGCTCCAGCTCGGCGACGATCTCCGGAGGCCGGAGGCGGTCGAGGTGCTGCGTGTGCGCACCGACGCACAGCAGGCTCCGTACCTGCGGGCGACCACGCTCTCGCGATTCGAGGGCGGCATCTGGGAGCCCGACCAGGTGCGCACGGTGCCGCTGGAGAGCGAGCTCGGCCTCGGCCGCGTGTCGGTGGGGACGGGTGTGCGCGTGTCGGAGTACACGACGTCCGTGGAGGTCGTGAATCTGGCCTCGGTCTGGCTTCCGGTGTCGTTCCCGGCTGTCTCGGTGACCGGGCTGGACGGACGCTGGGCCGCGGTTCCGTACAACCGCACGGTGATCTCGCAGTCCGGCTCCACGCAGGGCCAGGCCTACGAGGTGATCGCCAACGTGCCGCGGCCCACGCTCGAGCAGATCCGGCAGTACAGCGCCGGCGGGCCCGAGCTGCGCGATGAGACGACGTCGCTTCCGGAGGAGACGCCCGAGATCGTCATCGATCTCGCGGCACGGGTCACGGCGGGGGCGACGAACGACTACGACCGGCTCATCGCCATGCAGCGGTGGTTCCGCGGGGGCGAGTTCCGGTACTCGCTCGAGGCTCCCGTCGAGGACGGGTTCGACGGCAGCGGCGCAGAGGCGGTCGCCCAGTTCCTCGAGCAGCGCGAGGGGTACTGCATCCACTTCGCGTCGGCGTTCGCGCTCATGGCACGCACCCTCCACATGCCCTCGCGCATCGTCGTCGGATATCTCCCCGGCGTGGCCACGTCGGACGTCGTCGACGACCAGACCGTCTACACGGTGTCGAGCTCCCTGCTGCACGCGTGGCCGGAGATCTACTTCGACAACGTCGGATGGGTGCCCTTCGAGCCGACCGCCGGCCTCGGCGTGCCGACATCCTTCTCGCCGGCGAGCTCGCTGCCGGGCGACCCCGACGACCCGTCCACGTCGACCCCCGGCGCCACGCCGACGCCGTCGACGAGCGCGAGCGCCGATCCCAATCGCCCGATCGATCCGCGCGACGAGGCGCTGCCGGGCACGCCGCTCGCCGGCGTGAATCCGCTGCCGACGCTGGGGGTCGTGATGCTGATCCTGCTCCTGCTGGCGCTCCCGTTCCTGGTGCGCGAGGTGCGGCGCCGGCAGCTCACGGCCGCAGGGCGCGCGGGAGACGCAGCCGCTGCGTGGACGATGGTCCAGGATGCCGCGATCGACGTGGGCATCGCCGTGCCCGCGGCCGAGAGTCCGCGCGGCTTCGCGCAGCGACTCGTCGACCAGCACGGCGTCTCGGCCGAGGCGATGGAGACGCTCGTCGCGGCGATCGAGCGCGCGTCGTACGCGCCGTCCGGCACGCGGGACTTCTGGCTCGGCGATGCGGCGACGGATGCTGCCGCCACCGTCCGCGCGGAACTCCTGGCCGGTGCTCCGGTTGCGCGCCGGATCCTGGCCGTGATCGCGCCGCGGTCGCTCATCGTGCGGCCGGGAAGCGTCTACGCGGGAGGCGCCCCGGCGACCAGGTAGGATGTTCCGTGGCCCTCCGGGCCATGGAGGATTCGCCTAGTGGCCTATGGCGCACGCTTGGAAAGCGTGTTGAGTGAAAGCTCTCAGGGGTTCGAATCCCCTATCCTCCGCCACCGTTTTGTCTAGAAAACACTGGGATCGCGACCCCTCTGAAAGTCGCGTGGCACAGTTAATGGCACAGTTGACACTCGCTAACAGCCCATTTCGGGGTTTGAAGGTTGAAGGTTTGAGCCCCTCTCCGACCGCGAGAGTGTAGCGATCCGACGACGCTCCGTTCCGAGCTTTCGCGGCATAATCTCAGCGCTTCGCGCTTCGTTATTCCACGGTCTCGGCACTGCGCGCCGCCCGATCGCTGAGGGCGCAGATGTCGGACAGGGACCTTGTGCGAGCGGTTGCCTGAGATCAGCGGTTCACCGTTCCAGAACGACTGCCAAGCCCTGACCGACTCCGATGCACAGCGCTGCGACGGCGACTCCGCCACCCCGCCGACGCAGTTCGTGGGCGGCGTGACCGATGATCCGTCCGCCGGACGCCCCGAGGGGATGCCCGATCGCGATCGCGCCGCCGTGGATGTTTACCTTCTCCGGATCGAGGTCCGGCCAGCCGGCGAGGCACCCGAGCGATTGCGACGCGAACGCCTCATTGAGCTCTACGACGTCCACGTCGGCCCACGCGCGACCGGCGCGCGCGAGCGCGCGGTTCGCGGCTTCGACCGGAGCGACCCCGAAGACGTCAGGATCGTTGCCGACGACGCCACGGCCGATGATCCGCGCCAGGGGCTCGGTCTCGATAGCGCCCGCCGCGCCCAGGAGCACGGCCGAGGCACCGTCGTTGATCGGCGAGGAATTGCCCGCCGTCACGGTGCCGTCCGCGGCCAAGAGGGCTCTGAGCGTGCCGAGCTTCTCGACGGACGTGTCGTCGCGGATCCCCTCGTCCCGGGCGAGTTCCGCGCCGGGAACCTGCACGATCTCGTCGTCGTAGCGACCCTCGGCCCAGGCGCGCGCGGCGAGGGTATGGCTGCGCAACGCGAACGCGTCCTGCGCGTCACGGGAGATCCCATACAGGCCGGCGAGCTTCTCGGCCGACTCCCCGTTCGAGATGGTCCATTCCCGCGGGAGCCGGGGGTTGGTCATCCGCCAGCCGATCGCCGTGTTCCACAGCGTCTGGTTGCCGATGGCGGGCCAAGGCCGCGCGGACTTCTCGAACACGAAGGGAGCACGGCTCATCGACTCGACACCGCCCGCGAGCACGACCTCGGCGTCACCCGCCTCGATCGCACGCGAGCCCTGGATCACCGCCTCCACGGACGATCCGCACAGCCTGTTGACGGTGACGCCGGGCACGGTAGTCGGGAACCCGGCGAGCAGGGCGCCGAAGCGGGCGACGTCGCGGTTGTCTTCGCCTGCCTGATTCGCGTCGCCAAAGACCACATCGTCGATCCGCGCCGGATCCAGCCCCGTCCGCTCTGCCACCGCGCGCATCACCACCGCCGCGAGATCGTCCGGCCTCACCCCGGCGAGCGCGCCGCCTGCGCGGCCGAACGGGGTGCGGACAGCGTCGTAGACATAGGTCACGGGCATGTCAGCTCCTCGCATCGGCCAGGTCGAGTCCGGTCAGGCCGGAGAGGGATGCGAGGGTGTTGTCGCCGAACGTCTCGCGCAGGTGGAAGCGCCTCTCCCGCACGTCGAACACGGCGTGGTCGGTGTAGACGCGGGTCACGCAGCCGACCCCGGTGAGCGGGTAGGAGCACGTCGCAACCAGCTTGGACTCCCCCGCCTTCGTGAGCAGGTCCGTCATCACGAACACCTGCCTCGCGCCGATGGCGAGGTCCATCGCGCCACCGACCGCCGGGATCGCACCGGGCGCGCCGGTGGACCAGTTGGCGAGGTCGCCGGTCTGCGACACCTGGAACGCGCCGAGCACGCAGACGTCGAGGTGGCCGCCGCGCATCATCGCGAACGAGTCGGCGTGGTGGAAGTACGCCGCACCCGCGAGCGCAGTCACGGGCTGTTTTCCCGCGTTGATGAGGTCGGGGTCGATCGCGCCCGCCTCAGGCGCGGACCCCATCCCGAGCAGTCCGTTCTCAGTGTGCAGGATGATCTCCTGGTCATCGGGCAGATAGTTGGCCACCAGCGTCGGGGCCCCGATCCCGAGGTTGACGTAGGAGCCCTCGGGAATGTCTGCCGCGATGCGCGCCGCCAGGTCGTCACGGCTGATCCGAGTGCTCACAGGCCCGCCACCCGCCCGTCGACGTCCACGCCGCCGACGAATCCGCCGTCGCGCAGCCATGCACGCTCCCCCACCGCGACCACGCGATCCACGAAGATCCCCGGGGTGACCACGGTCTCGGGATCGATCCGGCCGAGCGGCACGAGCTCATCGACCTGCACGATCGTGGTGGTGGCCGCGGTCGCCATGACCGGGCCGAAGTTGCGTGCCGTCTCGCGGTAGACGAGGTTCCCCCACCGGTCGGCTCGCAGCGCCGACACCAGGGCGAAGTCCGCCCGGATGGGGTGCTCGAGCACGTACGTGCGCCCCTCGATCTCGCGCAGCTCCTTGCCATCGGCGAGCTGGGTGCCGACGCCCGTGGGTGAGAAGAACGCTCCGATTCCCGCGCCGGCCGCGCGGATGCGCTCCGCCAGGTTTCCCTGCGGCACGAGTTCCAGTTCGATTTCGCCCGCGCGGTACAGCCCGTCGAACACCCAGGAGTCGTGCTGTCGAGGGAACGAGCAGATGATCTTGCGCACCCGGCCCGCCGCCAGCAGCGCCGCCAGGCCCGTGTCACCGTTGCCGGCGTTGTTGTTCACGATCGTGAGGCCGCTCGCGCCCTGGTCGATGAGCGCGTCGATCAGCTCGGCCGGCTGACCCGCGCGCCCGAATCCCCCGATCATCACCGTCGCGCCGTCCGGGATGCCAGCCACAGCAACCGCGGCATCCGTAACCGTCTTGTCGATCACAAGCTCACCTCGCAGTGCAGGTCTCCCAAGGTCATCCCCTCGCGCATTTGTCGCTTCGCAGCCGTGACCTCAATCCGTCGTCGAGGCGAATCGCTGATGAGCCGATCCTCTCCGCAGGGGTGCAATCCCCGCATCCATGAGTCCACGAGCGTTCCGCGACGCCGCACGATCCAACGGGTCATGCGGCTGACTCATCACGAGCGCCACAGACCGCGGCTGGTGGGCTCACCGATGCGACCAAATGTGAGGACCGGAACCATGGATGTTGCAGAGGAGCACTAATCATCCACTGCGTCGTGGTCGCAGGGTCGACAGCGGCCATTGTGACTACGGAAGCGGGATCATGAACGTCACTTACGATTTCACGGACAAGGTCGCCCTCGTCACAGGTGCGGGGTCGGGCATGGGCCGCGTGAGCGCACAGGCCTTCGCCCGCTCTCGCGCAACCGTCGCGGTGACCGACATCGACGTCGCTGCGGGCGAATCTGTCGTGAACGAGATTCGGGATGCCGGCGGGGCGGCGAAGTTCTTCGAACTCAATGTCGCGGATCCTGACTCAGTCGACGCCGGAGTCGCCGCGGTCGTTGCGGAGTTCGGCGGTCTCGACTTCGCTCACAACAACGCAGGGATCGAGGGCCAGCACGGAAAGTTCCTCGAGCAGACGCGTGAGAGCTTCGACAAGGTGATCGGGGTCGACTTCAAGTCGATCTTCTACTGCATGCAGGCTCAGATTCCAGCGATGCTCGAACGCGGTGGGGGCAGCATCGTCAACACTGCGTCAGCTGCCGGGCTCATCGGCGGCTACGGCTTCGCCCCGTACGGCGGCGTGAAGCACGGCGTGGTCGGACTCACCAAACACACGGCACAGGAGATGGCCGAGCTCGGCATCCGCATCAACGCCATCTGCCCCGGGCCGATCAACACGCCCTTCATCGCAGACTTCCCGAAGCCGGTGCTCGACCGACTTCTCACCGGGACCCCGATCGGCCGACTCGGAGAGCCGGAGGAGATCGCCCAAGCAGTTCTGTGGCTGTGCTCCGACGGCGCCTCGTATGTGATCGGCACGTCACTGTCAGTAGACGGCGGCACGGTCATCGGCGGTATGGCCACCCGATCCGACGATCTGGGCTGGTAGCCGGCTCGTGCGGATTGGGGTGCGCCGCACTGGTGGCACTCCTCCCCTCGAGTTGGCCGGAGGCCACGCAGTTTCTCGAACCACCCCGCACGGCGATGTCGCCGGGCCATAGAACACACGAAGGAAGTGCCATGCCTGCACGTACAGGAATCGCCCTCGCCCTAGCGGCCGTCCTCACGTTCACACTCGCCGGATGTACGAACGGAGATGCCCCTTCACCATCGCCCAGTAGTCCGCCGGAACTCTCGCTGGAGCTCGTCGACGGGCCGTCCAATCCGGAAGATCTCGTGGAGGTGGCAGGAACTCCGTACCTCCTGGTGTCAGGTCTGTCCCTCGGCCCGGAAGGACAGCCACAGGGGGGCGAGCTCGTATCGATCAACTCGGAGACCGGGGAGAACGAAACTGTCTGGCCCGTGGATGAGCCGAGCGTGGAGTACGACTCTTCCGCTTACCCCGATTGCGACCCAGTGCCACAGGCCGCGATCTCCCCACACGGGCTGGCCTTTCGGCCGCACGAGGATGGGCTCGGCGGGGAACTGCTCGTCATTAACCACGAGCGCGAAGCAGTCGAGGTGTTCGACGTCGGCAGCGAAGGCTCGAGCGTGACGCTCACGTGGATTGGTTGTGTCCCCCTTGCCGCAGACATGTACGGCAACGGGGTAGCAGTGAGCGATGACGGCGAAACGCTGTTTGTCACGAAGTTCTTCAATCCGGCGACGAGAGACGCTGACCTCGGCGCCCTTCTCTCCGGGGACCCGAGCGGCGAGGTGCGGACATGGACAAAGGGCGAGGGCTGGAGAGCAGTTCCCGGGACTGAGCTCGCCGGAGCCAACGGCATTGCACTGAGCCCCGACGCAAGCGCAATTTTCGTGGCGGAGTGGGGCGGTCAGAAGCTTTGGAGGTTCGATCTAACTGGCGATACCGAACCGCAGAGTGTCGCTTTGGATTTCTGGCCGGACAACCTTCGGTGGGGCGACGACGGTCTGCTCTACGTGACGGGCCAGGAGGTGACTCCCGCCCAGGTGCCGTCCTGCCTTGCTGGTGACATCACGGCGTGCCCGTACACCGGATTCGACATTCTGGCGATCGACCCTGAAACGCTCGACACGTCCGTCGTCTTCGCGTACGACGGTCAAGACTTCGGACACACGACTGTCGCACTGCCAGTCGGAGACGATTACTGGATCGGAACGATCTTTGGGGACAAGGTGGGCAAGCTCACCGCTGCCCCATGACATCGCATCCGCTTGTTGTCTCGCGGGGGACGATTCCGATGAGACGTTCGGCGCCTGGATGGTGCCCTCGGAGAGCGGAACCGGCACGGAATCGTACGCGCCTCGCGATCGGAGATTGATGTGACAGCGATCACTGAAGCGCACCGCCCGATCGAGAAGGGTGGGATCCGGACGAGGCCGGCGGTGACTCGTGGTTTCGGCCAGTCATCAATCGAAATGACCGCAGCTGAGGCGTTAGCGTTCGAAGATCGAGGGAGTTTGCCAGCCGGCACTCGTGTGAACATTCCGCACCTCGCCTCGGACACGGAGGAACAACGCCGCGAGGCGGCTGTCACTTTGCGCGCGCAGGGCCTCACGCCAGTCGTGCACGTTGCCGCCCGTCGACTCCGTGGTCGCCGAGAACTTCGCGCGTTCCTGACCGACCTGCACGAGCAGAATCTGAGTCAGCATCTCTTCGTCGTCGGTGGGGACCCCGCCCGGCCCGCAGGCCCTTACGAAGCAGCGCTGTCGGTGATCCACACAGAGAACCTCGGCCTCTACGGGGTTGAGTGCGTTGGGGTGGCCGCATACCCCGAAGGGCATGCGAAGATCGCCTCGGCGGATCTGTGGGCTGCGCTGCAGTGGAAGATTGACGCGATTCGTTCGCAAGGACTGCGCGCGGAAATCATCACTCAGGTCAGCTTCGATCCCCATGCGGTGCTGGGGTGGATCGAGGAGCTCAGAGCTCGCGGCTTCGATGACATGGTGCGCATCGGGCTCGTGTGCGACGCTGACCACGACCGGGCGGTGTCCTTCGCGCAACGGCTCGGCATTCGGTCCGCATTGGCATTGGGCGGCCCTGGTCCGTCGCGCAGCGCGACCCGAAAGCTTACCGAAGGCGGGTTCGCGGACCAGGTGCGCGAGGGATACTCCAGCTCGGTGCACGGGGCGGTCGCGCAGCACCATTTCACCCTCGGATCCGGTGAGCGAACCCTGGTGTTGCTCCGCGCAATCCAGTTCGATCCGATCCCCTAGGAGGGCTGCGCGCGGTCATCCGTACGGCACGGACCTTGTCCAACGAACGGAGGAGGCCCGGGCGTTCGCCCGGGCCTCCTCCGTTCGATCGATCGGTGT
>NZ_JAYRDE010000117.1:0-8687 GCF_041909575.1 Microbacterium sp.
GAGAGAACCTCTACATCTACGGCCGCTATTTCGGCCTTCCCGGAAAGGTGTGCGCGCAGAAGGCCGACGAGCTCCTCGCGTTCGCCGCGCTCGAAGACAAGGCGCAGAGCAAGGTCGACGCTCTGTCCGGCGGCATGAAGCGGCGCCTCACGATCGCACGCGGGCTCATCAACGATCCGCGCATCCTGCTGCTCGACGAGCCGACGACCGGGCTCGACCCGCAGGCCCGCCATGTGCTGTGGGACCGCCTGTTCCGCCTCAAGGAGCGCGGCACGACGCTCGTGCTCACCACGCACTACATGGACGAGGCCGAGCAACTCTGCGATCGCCTGATCGTCGTCGACAAGGGGCGCATCATGGCCGAGGGCACCCCCGCCTCGCTCATCCGCGAGCACTCCAGCCGCGAGGTGCTCGAGGTGCGGTTCGGGTCCGACCGAAACGAGCAGGTCGCGCCACAGCTGCAGGGCATCGGCGACCGGGTCGAGGTGCTGCCCGATCGCGTGCTCGTCTACGCGAACGACGGCGAGGCGGCGCTCGAGCAGGTCACCCAGCGCGGGCTCCACCCGGTGACGAGTCTCGTGCGCCGATCGAGCCTCGAAGACGTGTTCCTCCGCCTGACGGGAAGGTCGCTGATCGAATGAGCGACGAGCTTCCCGGCGCCGCCGGCGGAGAGCGGATGCCTCGTCCCGTCGCCGTCGCCGACCTCACTCTCGACGAGCTCCGCGCCGAGGCGATGGAGTGGGGCCGCAAGCCGCGCGGCCTCGGCTCCTTCTACGTCACCGAGCACATGGTGCGGGCGATGCGCGCCTACGGCTGGACGATCATCGTCGGGGCGCTCGGTCAGCCGGTGCTCTACCTGCTCGGACTCGCGGTCGGTCTCGCGGCGCTCATCGACGCGCCGATCGACGTCGGCGGCGAGCAGGTGCCGTACCTCGTGTTCGTCGCCCCGGCTCTGCTGATGACGTCGGCGGTCGCTGTCGCGTCCGAGGAGTTCACGTACCCCGTGATGGCCGGCTTCAAGTGGCGTCGCTACTTCTACGGGTTCAACGCCTCGCCGTTGTCCTCCGGCCAGATCGCGAACGGCGTCGTCGCCGGCGCCGGGGCACGCATGGCCGTGACGGTGGTGTTGTACTTCGTGTTCGTCGTGCTCTTCTTCGCCTGGCTGCAGCCCGACGCGACGCGACTCGGAACCGCCTGGCTGGCGCCGATCATCGCCCTTCTCGGTGGGCTGGCCTTCGGCATTCCGCTGATGGCATACGCCGCGTCGATCGAGGATGACAAGGGCCAGTTCGCCATGGTTCAGCGCTTCATCTTCATGCCGATGTTCCTGTTCTCGGGCACGTTCTACCCGCTGGCGACGCTTCCGCTGTGGCTGCAGTGGATCGGCTGGGTCTCGCCGCTGTGGCACGCCACCGAGCTCGGCCGGGTCGTGACCTACGGGCAGCCGACGCCGCCGATCATGATCGTCGTGCACGTGATGTACCTGCTCGTGCTGTCGATCGGCGGACTCGTCGTGGCGCGCCGGTTGTTCGAGCGGAGGCTGGCCAAGTGACCGCGGTGACGACCGAGACGCCGACGCGGGTCGGCGGGGTCCGGGCGCTCTGGGCCGGCAATCCCCAGTCCGTGGTTCAGCGTGGACTGATCGCGGCGCGCTCGTCGAGCTGGATCATCGTGTTCTCCGGATTCTTCGAGCCGGTGTTCTACCTGCTGTCGATGGGCATCGGCCTCGGATCCCTGATCGGCGAGGTCGAGACATCCGGCGGCACCGAGGTGTCGTACGCCGCTTTCATCGCTCCCGCCCTCCTCGCGGTGTCGGCCATGAACGGCGCGATCTACGACTCGACCTGGAACGTCTTCTTCAAGCTCAACTACGGCAAGCTCTACGAGGGCATGCTGGCCACCTCGCTCGGCCCGCTCGACGTGGCGCTCGGCGAGATCCTCTACGCCTTGCTGCGCGGGCTGCTCTACGCGACCGGATTCATGATCATCATGCAGGTGCTGGGGCTCAACCTGGCGTGGACGGCGATCCTCGCGATCCCGGCGGTGCTGCTGATCGCGTTCGGGTTCGCGAGCCTCGGCATGGCCGTGACGAGCTACATGAAGACCTTCCAGCACATGGACTGGATCAACTTCGTGCTGCTGCCGATGTTCCTGTTCTCGGCGACGCTGTACCCGATCTCGGTCTACCCGGAGTGGATCCAGACCATCATCATGGCCTTCCCGCTGTGGCATGGGGTCGAGCTCGTGCGGGGCCTCACCACCGGTGTGCTCTCGCCCGCGATGTGGTGGCACGTCCTCTACTTCGTCGTGATGATCGCGATCGGCCTCGTCTTCACGACCAAGCGGCTGCGCGCCCTCTTCCTGGACTGAGCCGCGCGCGGCGCGGTGACGCGCAGCGGAGGTCGCTCCAGCCGAAGGGCCCTTCGTCGGGCGGCCCGCCGCCGCGCGCGTGAGTACGGCGTCGACCTCGTGTCACGCGAAGCGCGGGTGCCCTCCCTCCCAGCCCGGCATTCCCGTGACACGGGTCAGCGCGACGTCACGCGGATGGCCGTTCGGAGCTTCACTGCCCGGCATTCGTGCGACGTGGGGTGCCGGCTGCTCCCGGGCGGGGCGGGTGAGGGCGCCGGTGCGCAGATCGGCGGAGATGCGCACGATGACGGAGGGGATCCCCGCGAAGGATCCGTGATCCTGCACATCTCCGCAGTTCTGCGCATCGCAGGCACGCGAAGAGCGACGGATGCCGCGACCCGGCCGGGCCGCGGCATCCGCTCGTGCGCGACTGGCGTCAGAGGGAGCCGGTCGCTCCGGCGCCGAGGTCGGCGTCGTAGTCGATGTCCTTCGTCTCAGGCGCGAGGAGCAGCGCGATGAAGGTCAGCACGCCCATCGCCGAGAGGTAGAGTCCGACCAGCCAGGGGCTGCCGCCCGATGCCGCCCACAGGGCGACCGCCACGATCGGGGCGAGTGCCGCGCCGAGGATCGACGACAGGTTGTACGCCACGGCCGAGCCGGTGTACCGGACGTTCGTCGGGAACAGCTCGGGCAGTACGGCGCCCATCGGGCCGAATGTCGAGCCCATCAGCATGAAGCCGAAGATGAGGAACGCCTGCGCGAGAGCACCGGTGAACTTCGGATCCGCCTGCGGGAGCAGGAAGAGGTTGAACGTCAGACCGAACACGATGATCAGTCCGGTCACCCAGAGCAGCAGCTTGCGGCGGCCGATCGCGTCGGCGATCGGGCCCGACAGCAGCGTGAAGATGCCGAAGAACACCACGCCGATGATCTGCATGATGACGAAATCGGTGTAGCCGAAGCCGAGTCCCGGATAGAACTGGGCGGCGAACGCGGCCGCGTCGAACGGTTTGCCGGATGCCTCTGCCGCGGCCTGCGCAGCCGCCGAGGCCGTCTCGAGGTCGGCCGCCTTCGTGCCGTACGACAGCGTGAAGTTCGTCATCAGGTAGAACAGCACGTACGTGGCCAGCATGATGAACGTGCCGAGGATGAGGTGCCACCAGTGGCGGCGGACGACCGCAGCCAGCGGGAACCGGCGGATCACGCCCTTCTGCTCCGCCTTGACGAAGGTCTCGGACTCCACCAGGCGCAGCCGCACCCACAGGCCGATGATCACCATGACAGCCGAGAACAGGAACGGCACGCGCCAGCCCCAGGCGAGGAACTCCTCGGAGCGCTGCCCGGCCCCGTCGGGATGCGGCAGCAGGAAGTTGATCGCGAGGAACACCGAGTTGGCGATGATGAAGCCGAGCGGTGCGCCGAGCTGGGGGAAGGTGCCGTACCAGGCGCGCTTGCCGGCGGGCGCGTTCTCGGTCGCGACCAGCGCTGCGCCGGACCACTCGCCGCCGAGCGCGAAGCCCTGCGCGAGCCGCAGGATGAGCAGGAGGAGCGCCGCCCACCAGCCGATCGCCTCATAGGTGGGAAGGCAGCCGATGAGGAACGTCGCGATGCCCATCGTCAGCAGCGATGCGACGAGAGTCGCCTTGCGGCCGAACCGGTCGCCGAAGTGACCGAACACGATGGCGCCCAGCGGGCGCGCGATCATCGCGGCGCCGAAGACGCCGAACGAGGCCAGCAGCGCGGTGGTGTCGTTGCCGGTGGGGAAGAACAGGATCGGGAAGACCAGCACGGCGGCGGTCGCATAGACGTAGAAGTCGTAGAACTCGATGGTGGTTCCCACGAGGCTCGCCGTGATGACACGGGAGCGGGGATTCGCGGGGGCGGTCGCCGAGACGGCGGGGGCAGTGGGGGAGGACATGAGCAAACCTGTAGAACGCGAAGCGGAGCATCCTCGTGGGATGGGAGGTGGGCGGCCACTGGCGCGGGGTGACGCGTCAGGCGGCGCTGCGCTGGGTCACCGGGCGCTCGGGTCCGTTCACCCGGGCACGAGAATCGAGTCTAATCGCGCCCCGCGAGGGTCGGCGCGGAACGGAGAAAGAGCGGATGCCGCGACCCGGCGAGGTCGCGGCATCCGCTCTTTCTTCGTGGGGTGGGTCAGCGCCAGAGCACCGCGATCGCGGCGTTCGCGAGGGTCAGCACGCCGATCGACCAGAAGACCGGCGGCGGCACCTTGCCGGTCTTGCGCTGGCGCCCGGCGCCGATGCCGAGCAGGGCGCCGATGACGATGAGGATCACGAGCTTCACGCCGATCTTGACGTAGTTGAGCTCGTACTCGATGCCCCACGGCGCCGCGAGGATGAGGCCGGCGACGGCCGCGATCGCGAGGCCCCAGTTCATGAGGCGCGTGATGCCGCGGTGGCCGTTGACGAGCTCGACGACCCACGCGCCGAAGAGGATCGCGAAGCCGACGAGGTGGAACAGCAGGACGAGGTGGCGAAGGAACTCCATGGTCGTGAGGCTAGGCCTGCCCGCGCGGATGCGCCAGCAAGGCGCCCCTCACTCGCTGTGCCGGCTCACTCGCCCCGCAGCTCGCGCAGCACCAGCGCCGTGCGGATGGCGGCGTCGGCGGCCTCGTAGCCCTTGTCCTCCTCCGAGCCGGGAAGACCGGTGCGGGCGATGCCCTGCGCCTCGTCGTCGAGCGTCAGCACACCGAAACCGACCGGCTTGCCGGTGTCGAGCGCGACGCGAGTGAGGCCGTCGGTCGCGGCCGACGAGACGAACTCGAAGTGGGGTGTGCCGCCGCGGATGATGACGCCCAGCGCCACAACGGCGTCGGCTCCCGCCTCGAGTGCCGTCTTCGCCGCGACCGGAAGCTCGAACGAGCCCGGAACACGCACGAGCCGCCAGGTCGCGCCCGCTGCGTCCAGCGCACGCTTCGACCCGGCGATGAGACCGTCGCTGATCTCGTCGTGCCACGTCCCCGCGATCACGACGACGTCGAGGCCCGACGCGTCGACCGGCTCGGCTGCCTGGGGTGCTCCCTTGCCGCTCAACGCTCGGCTCCTTCGTGCATCTGCGCGAGAGCGTCGGCGAGGTCGGCCTCGTCGATGATGTGGCCCATGCGATCCCGCTTGGTGGTGAGGTACTGGTGGTTGTTCGGCCCGACGCCCACGAGCAGCGGAACCTGCTCGACGATGTCGAGGCCGAATTCGCGCAGCTGCTTGACCTTGTCGGAGTTGTTCGTCAGCAGGCGAACCTTGTCGACGCCGAGATCGGCGAGGATGCCGGCTGCCGCCGCGTAGTCGCGCGCATCGGCCGGCAGCCCGAGGGCGAGGTTGGCGTCGACGGTGTCGAGGCCGCGCTCCTGCAGCGAGTACGCGCGCAACTTGTTGATGAGACCGATGCCGCGGCCTTCGTGCCCGCGCATGTAGATGACGACGCCGCCGTCCTGCTCGATCGCGTCGAGCGCGGCATCCAGCTGCGGACCGCACTCGCACTTGAGGGAATCGAACGCTTCGCCCGTGAGGCACTCCGAGTGCACGCGCACGAGCGGCGCCCCGGTGATCTTGCCCGAGATGACCGCGAGGTGGTCGGTGCCGGTGACGCGGTCCTTGTAGGCGAGGAAGCGGAACTCGCCGTGCGCCGTGGGCACGAGCGCCTCGGCGCGCAGGCTCACCCGGCGCTTGTGCGCGGAGTGCGTCGTCGCCTGCACCGGCTCGTGCTCCTCGAGGTAGGCGATGAGCTGCTCGATCGTGATGACCGGCACGTCGTCGCGCTCGCCGAGCTCGATCAGCCCGGGAAGGCGCATCATCGAGCCGTCCTCGGCCACGACCTCGGCGATCGCCCCCACCGGCTGCACTCCGGCGAGGCGCATGAGCTCGACCGCGGCCTCGGTGTGGCCACCGCGCTCGCGCACTCCGCCGTCGACGGCGCGCAGGGGCAGGATGTGGCCCGGCCGGATGACGCTCGTGGGCGCCGAGTCGGGGTCGGCCAGCACGTTGAGCGTGTGCGCGCGGTCGGACGCGCTGATGCCCGTCGACTGGCGGTCGGCGGCGTCGACGCTCACGGTGTAGGCCGTTGCGCGGGCGTCCTGATTGACCTCGACCATCGGCGGAAGGTCGAGGCGATCCGCCCACTCGGCCGGCATCGGGGCGCAGATGAAGCCGCTCGACCAGCGCACGGTCCAAGCGATCCACTCGGGCGTGGCGAGCTGTGCCGAGAGCACGACGTCACCCTCGTTCTCGCGGTTCTCATCGTCGGCGACGATGACGGGCCGCCCGGCGCGGATCGCGTCGAGGGCCTCGGGAATCGTGGAAAGGCTCATTCGGAGCCTCCTTCCGTCGGTGCGGCCGCAGCCGCAAAGGTCAGCAACCGCTGAACGTGGCGGGCGAGGATGTCGGTCTCGAGGTTCACCCGGTCGCCCGCCGCGCGGGAGCCCAGGCTCGTCGCAGCGAGGGTCTCGGGGATGAGCGAGACCTCGAACCAGTGCACACCGTCGGCAGGGGCGGCCGGGCTCGCGTCACTGACGGTGAGCGAGACGCCGTCGACCGCGATCGAGCCCTTGTCGACCACGAGCGGGGCGAGGTCGGCGGACAGGGCGATGCGCAGCACGCTCCACTGCGCTCCGGGGCGCACCTCGAGCACCTCGCCGGTGCCGTCGATGTGGCCCTGCACGATGTGACCGCCGAGGCGGCCGTGTGCGACCGTCGCTCTCTCGAGGTTCACCGGAAGTCCGGCCGCGACCCCTTCCAGCGTCGACATGTCCAGCGTCTGGCGCATCACATCGGCGGTGAACCAGTCGGCGCCCTGGTCGACGACGGTGAGGCAGACGCCGCTCACCGAGATCGAGTCGCCGTGCGCGGCATCCGACACCGCCTTCGGCGCGCGCACCGTGAGGCGCACACCGTCGCCAGACGGCTCGACGGCGGTGATCTCGCCGATCTCCTCGACGATTCCGGTGAACATCAGGTGTCTCCTTCGATGGCGGGGGAGGCGACGAGCAGCAGGTCGTCGCCGAGGCGTTCGACGTCGGTGAGCGTGAGGCGCACGGCCTCGCCGATCGACGTCACGCCGATGTCGCGCAGCGCGAGCATGTCGCCGCCGAGCAGCGCGGGTGCGACGTAGACGAGGAACTCGTCGGCCACGCGCTCGCGCACGAACGATGCGGCCACGGCGGGTCCGCCCTCGACGAAGACGCGGTGCACGCCGCGATCGCGCAGGTCGGTGAGCGCGGCGCCGAGGTCGCCCGGATACTGCACGAAGCCGAGCGGATGCCGCCGCACGGCCGCGTCGCCGGGCACGGCGCGTTCGCCGAGCACGACGGGAAGAGGCTGGGCCGGGAGCAGCGAGCCGTCCTCGGCGCGCGCGGTCAGGGCGGGATCGTCCGCCAGGAGGGTGCCCGTGCCCACGACGATCGCGTCGGCCTGTGCGCGCCGGCGGTGCACATCGGCGCGGGCCGGTGCCCCGGTGATCCACTGGCTCGTGCCGTCCGCGGCGGCGGCGCGACCGTCGAGGGTCTGGGCCCACTTCACGGTGACGTGCGGTCGCCCGAGTCGCTGCACGGTGAGCCAGGAGTCGAGCAGCGCGTGCGCCTCATCGGCGAGCACTCCCGACTCGACCTCCACACCCGCGGCGCGCAGGCGCTCCGCGCCACCGCTCGAACCCGGGTTGGGGTCGTCGATCGCGTAGACGACGCGCGCGACACCCGCCTCGAGGAGCGCCTCGGCGCACGGCCCGGTGCGGCCGTGGTGGTTGCACGGCTCGAGCGTCACGATCGCAGTCGCCCCGCGCGCGGCGCCGGACTCGAGCTGCGAGAGTGCGGCGACCTCCGCGTGCGGGGTGCCCGCTCCACGGTGCCAGCCCTCGGCGATGACGTGTCCCTCGGGCGACAGCAGTACAGCGCCCACCTGAGGGTTGACCCCTCGCGGGCCGCGCAGCGCGAGCGCGAGAGCGCGACGCATCGCGTCGTGCTCTGCCGTCGTCGCGGTCATCCGTGTCCTCCGTCTTCACCTCGCGGTGTCCGGGGTCACGGGAAGCCGGCGGCATGCATGATGACGCCCGTGCTGCCTCCCATCCGGACTAGCGACGATCGCTCGTCGCATCACCGTCGGTTCCGGAATTCCACCGGATCGGCCGTGGCGGCATCCGATCGGATGCTGATGCCTTGGCTCGCGGACTTTCACCGCCGGTTCGGATTCTCACCGACCCCGGAGCACGTTGATGCTCTCGATTGTAGTCAACGCGGCATCCACCGGTTCATTCCATGTCGGTGCATGAACATCCGGGTCGCATCAGCCGGTCAGTGCGCGCGCGACCGCCTCATCCACCACGAGGTCGGT
>NZ_JAYRDE010000118.1:0-8491 GCF_041909575.1 Microbacterium sp.
CGATGGTGCCCGACTTCAGGGTCACGATGGCGCGCTTGGTGTCCTTGCGCTTGCCGGTGCCGAAGCGGGTGCGGCGGGCCTTGCCGACGCGGTTGATCGTGTTGACCGCAGCGACCTTGACGCCGAAGATCTTCTCGATGGCGAGCTTGATCTCGGTCTTCGAGGCGCGCGGGTCCACGAGGAACGTGTACTTGCCCTCGTCGATGAGCCCGTAGCTCTTCTCGGAGACGACCGGCTTCAGGATGATGTCGCGCGGGTCCTTGTTCACGGTCATGCCGAGACCTCCTCGGTGGCGCCGGTCTTCGACGCGACGAACGCGTCGTAGGCGGCCTTGGTGAAGACGATGTCGTCCGAGACGAGAACGTCGTAGGCGTTGAGCTGGTCGGAGTACAGCACGTGGACGTACGCGAGGTTGCGCAGGCTCAGGATGCTGAGCTCGTCGTCACGCGTGATGACGACCAGCACGTTCTTGGTGGGGGCGAGCGACGCGAGGACCGCAGCGGCGGCCTTCGTCGACGGGGCGCCCTCGATGCCGAACGAGTCGACGATGTGCAGGCGGTCGCCGCGAGCACGGTCGCTGAGCGCACCCAGGAGGGCGGCGGCGATCATCTTCTTGGGCGTGCGCTGGCCGTAGTCGCGCGGCTTCGGGCCGTGGACGATGCCACCGCCGGTCATGTGCGGCGCACGGATCGAGCCCTGACGGGCGTTACCCGTGCCCTTCTGCTTGAAGGGCTTGCGGCCGGCGCCGGAGACCTCACCGCGACGCTTGGTCGAGTGGGTGCCCTGGCGAGCCGCGGCGCGCTGCGCCACGACGACCTGGTGGATGAGCGGGATGTTCGTCTTGACGTCGAACAGAGCGGCGGGCAGCTCGACCGAGCCGGCCTTCTTGCCATCTGCCTTCACGACGTCGAGCGCGAGAGTCGAGTCAGCCATGTGATCAGGCACCCTTCACTGCGTTGCGGACGTAGACGATGCGGCCACGTGCACCGGGGACGGCGCCCTTGACGAGCAGCAGACCCTTCTCGGCGTCGATGGCGTGCACCTTGAGGTTGAGAACGGTCACGCGCTCGCCACCCATACGGCCGGCCATGCGCATGCCCTTGAAGACGCGGCTCGGGGTCGACGAGGCGCCGATCGAACCGGGCTTGCGGTGGTTGCGGTGCGCACCGTGCGAAGCGGAGACGCCCTTGAAGTTGTGGCGCTTCATGACACCCGCGGTGCCCTTGCCCTTGCTGGTGCCGACGACGTCGATCAGCTGACCGGCCTCGAACACGCCGTCCACCGTGAGCTCCTGACCGAGTGAGTAGTCAGCGGCGTCCGCGGTGCGGATCTCGGTGAGGTGACGACGCGGGGTCACACCGGCGGCCTCGAAGTGGGCCGTGAGGGGCTTGTTGACCTTGCGGGGGTCGATCTGGCCGTAGGCGATCTGGACGGCCTTGTAGCCGTCCTTCTCGGGCGTGCGAACCTGGGTGACCACGTTCGGCGCGACCTCGATGACGGTGACGGGAACGAGCTTGCCGTTCTCGTCCCAGACCTGGGTCATGCCGAGCTTGGTTCCCAGCAGGCCCTTGGAAATCTTGTTGTTGATGTCAGCCATGTCGAACCTCAGAGCTTGATCTCGATGTTGACGTCGGCCGGCAGGTCAAGGCGCATCAGCGAGTCGACGGCCTTGGGCGTCGGGTCGATGATGTCGATCAGACGCTTGTGGGTGCGCATCTCGAAGTGCTCGCGGCTGTCCTTGTACTTGTGGGGCGACCGGATGACGCACACGACGTTCTTCTCGGTCGGAAGGGGCACGGGGCCCACGACGGTCGCGCCCGCACGGGTCACGGTGTCGACGATCTTGCGCGCCGAGCTGTCGAGGCCGGCGTGGTCGTACGACTTCAGGCGAATGCGGATCTTCTGTCCCGCCATTGTCTGCTCACTCTCTTTCTCGCGTCATACCGTTCCGGGCTCCCCGGAGGCATTGGACGCACGGTGGCGCTCGCGCGCCATGGCACTTCTGCACCGCTTGCGCAGTGCGTTGCTGCACCGCTGTTCTGATGTCAATCCGGATGCCGCGCCGAAGCGCCGCTCCCGGCATCCGCTCCCCCACCAGCGCGCGAGACGAGGCTCTCGCGAAAGAGGGGGTTTGAGATGTGGTGGTTCTGCTGCCCGCGGCCTAGGACTCTGCGCTCTCGCGCCGCCTATGCACTGCCCTGGCAGTGATCCGGAGCGCGCCGAAGGACGCGCCGGAATGTGGAACCTCACTAGTCTACGTGTCGCCCGGGCGTGTCGCAAACTCGGGCGTGTCGCGAGACCGCTTCCTCGGCTCCTTCCCAGGAGACGGTCCGGCTTCGGGACGACGAAGGGCGGCCGCGCTCACGCGCGACCGCCCTCGGAGGGGATGCTCCTCTCTGACGAGCGCTCGGGGGGAAGCAGCTCTCGACAGGGCATCCGGTCTGTCGGCCGGACTCCTAGGAGGTGGCCCGGCGGCGCTGGCCCGCGACCGTCAGCATGAGGGCGAGGCCCAGCAGCAGTGCGGCACCACCGGCGATCGGGAGGATCGGGCTCACGCCGCCACCCGTCGATGCCAGCTCGGCTCCGGAAGCGCTCGAGACCGTCGCGGCCGGCTGGGGGTCGCCCGAGCCCGTTCCAGCGGGTTCGGGGTCACCCGAGTCCGTCCCGCCGGGCTCCTCGGACGGCTCCTCGGGGCTGGTCGCCTGCTTCGGCGGGTCGGCGCACAGCGCGGTCACCGCGGGGTACTCCACGACGGTCTCGAACGAGGGGTTCACCTCGAAGCGCACCGTGACGCCGTCTCGCGTCCACGCGAAGTTGCCGTCGGTCTTCACATAGGTGCCGTTCACGAGGTCCCAGCCCGGCCACATCTTCGGCTCGGTCGCCTTGGCTCCGGGCCACAGCAGCGAGCCGGACAGCGCCTGGTCGGGGACGACGACGTCCTCCCCGCCGGGGTTGACGAAGGTGATGGTGACCGGCGTCTCGTCGGCGGTCTCGAATCCGGTGGGAAGGCTCACGGAGTAGGCGAGGTAGGGCACGTCGCCCACGCACGTCGACGCGATGTCGCCGGGAACCAGCGAGCACTCGGCGATCTCCTCAGCGGTCAGCTGCCGGGTGCGCTGCTCGGTGACCGACGACGTTGCGGTCGTCAGCTCCCCGTACGCGTCGCGGCCGTACTCGACGGTCACGACCTCGCGGGTCTGCTCCACCTCGGTGTCGCCGCAGCTCCACTCGCCCTCGACCCACTCGCCGTACTCGGTCTGCGTCTGCGGGACGGAGCAGTCCATCTTCTCGTCGGCGGTCATGGGCCGCGCGGCGGTCGTGGAGACCTCCGTCGGTGCGGTGGCGACCCACGCGGTGCCGTTCCACTCCGTCGAGACGGTGGTGGTGACCGTGACGGTCGTCGCCTGGCCGTAGGCGCAGTCGTACTCGACGGTGTCCTCACTGGTGACGGTGTCCGCCGGCTGCGCCGGACGGCACTGGTCCGTGTCGATCGGCAGCACGCCGGGCACGGTCCACGACGCGTTCGCCCCTGCGGGGAACGCGAAGCCGGTCTGCGGCGCCGCCGTCCAGGTGGTGGAGCCGTCGGCGTTCAGCGCCGAGGTCCACGTGATGCCGGTCTCAGTCCGCTCGAGGATCGTTCCCGCGGCAGCGCAGGTCGGCTCGGAGAACGTCAGAGCCGGGGTCACCGTCTCCGGCTCGGCCGGAACCGGCGCGGCGCCCCTGCAGACGATCCAGTGCCCGACGACCGCCTGGTTGCCGCCCGAGTTCGTCGGCGAGGCGTAGGCGACGCCCGCCTGCGGGTGCACGATGACGTTGTTGGTGGTGCCCGCCTTGACGACGAGAAGCTCCCACTGGCCGGCGGTCGACGCCGCCGCGTTCAGGGTCACGGTCTTGCTGCCGTCGGTCAGGGTTCCGTCTGCGGTGCTGCCCGTCGCCTTGACGCAGGTCGCCGGGTGATCGGAGTAGGTGTTCCAGTACGCGGCGTCGTTGGACGCGGGCGTGAACGGCACCATCGTGCCGACGGCTCCGACACTGCCACCGGCCGCCGTTGCTCCCGTCGTCACGACCGGTGCGACAACGAGCGATACGGCCACGGCCACCGATGCGATGAGACCGAGCGTCTTCCCCTTCATGCGCGCGTACGGCATGACGAACCTCCCCCAGTTTTCGGCGCACGACGGCGCCGCCCCAGCGGTGCGCGGTCGGCGCACCGTACTCCCCGCGGTGCTCGAGAGCACCGTCCTGCGACCTCACGTCACCGTGACGTCTTCCCACGCCGCGCGCGAGGCGCGGATTCCCCTGGACGCGAGCGTCCCGACCTGTACCCGGAGGTACCCGGCTTCCCCGCGTGATGGTCGGTCACGCAGCCGTTTGCGACGCTATCAGCCGCATCAGCCTCATTCTGCGAACTAAAGCCGAAACTGAGCCAGTCATGTCGATTCCCTGACCGATCCTGCGCTTCGGGCACGCAGAAGCGGCCCGGTGCAGTTCGCTCCGGGCCGCTTCGCGGTGCTGACAGGCGGTCTATTCGTGCCCGATGGACTTGTCGATGCTGTCCCGCACGCCGTCGACGTGCTCGTCGATGCCGTCGGGGGCGACCTTCTTGACGAAGTCCGCCGCAGCGTCCAGGACGCTGTCGCTGACCCCCTCCGCCTGCTCGGACTTGATGACGTCGTCGATCTTGTCCTTGTTCTGCTCGAGGAAGTCCTTGCCCTGATTGACCACGTCGTCGATACCCATCACATGCTCCTTCGCGGCGCCCCCCGTGGGCGTACCGGCTCATTCAAACGGGGCGCCGTGCGGCCCGTCAACACCCGGCGACGACGGCGCGCACGACGAAGGGGCCGGGCCCGAAGGCCCGACCCCTTGTCGGTGACGGATGCCGCGGCATCCGTCATGCAGATCTTCCGAAGATTACTTGATGATCTTCGTGACCGTGCCGGCGCCGACGGTGCGGCCGCCCTCACGGATGGCGTAGCCGAGGCCCTCCTCCATGGCGATCGGCTGGATCAGCTCGACCGTCATGTCGGTGGTGTCGCCGGGCATGACCATCTCGGTGCCCTCGGGCAGCGTGATGACGCCGGTGACGTCGGTGGTGCGGAAGTAGAACTGCGGGCGGTAGTTCGTGAAGAACGGGTTGTGACGGCCGCCCTCCTCCTTGGACAGGATGTACGCCGTGCCCTCGAAGTTGGTGTGCGGGGTGACCGAACCGGGCTTCACGACGACCTGGCCGCGCTCGACGTCGTCACGCTTGGTGCCGCGAAGGAGCAGACCACAGTTCTCGCCGGCCCACGCCTCGTCGAGCTGCTTGTGGAACATCTCGATACCGGTGACGATCGTCTTCTGCGTCGGGCGCAGACCCACGATCTCGACCTCGGAGTTGATGGCCAGCGTGCCACGCTCGGCGCGGCCCGTGACGACGGTGCCACGACCGGTGATGGTGAAGACGTCCTCGATGGGCATGAGGAACGGCTTGTCCTTGTCACGCACCGGGTCGGGGATCGACTCGTCGACGGCGTCCATGAGCTCGACGATCTTCTCGACCCACTCGGCGTCGCCCTCGAGAGCCTTGAGGCCCGAGACGCGGACGACGGGGGCGTTGTCGCCGTCGAAGTCCTGCGACGAGAGCAGCTCGCGGACCTCGAGCTCGACGAGCTCCAGGATCTCCTCGTCGTCGACCATGTCGCTCTTGTTCAGCGCGACGAGCAGGTAGGGCACGCCGACCTGCTTGGCGAGCAGGACGTGCTCGCGGGTCTGAGCCATCGGGCCGTCGGTCGCCGCGACCACGAGGATCGCGCCGTCCATCTGAGCGGCACCGGTGATCATGTTCTTGATGTAGTCAGCGTGACCCGGGGCGTCGACGTGCGCGTAGTGGCGCTTCGGCGTCTCGTACTCGACGTGCGAGATGTTGATCGTGATACCGCGCTGACGCTCCTCGGGAGCGGAGTCGATCGACGCGAAGTCGCGCTGCACGTTGGTGGCCGACGGGTACTTGTCGGCGAGCACCTTCGAGATCGCTGCGGTGAGCGTGGTCTTGCCGTGGTCGACGTGACCGATCGTTCCGATGTTCACGTGCGGCTTGGTCCGCTCGAACTTGGCCTTAGCCACTGGGTCCTCCTCAGGACGGTCGTGTAGAACTTCCGGGCACTGGTTTGCGACCGGTCGTCTACGGGGATATCTCCAGCTTAGTGGAGACGGTTCTGGTGATTCTGTGTGAAGTTGTGCCGGGGCCCCGCGTCACCGAGGGGCCCCGGAAAGGGCTACTCGCCCTTGGTCTTCTGGACGATCTCGTCCATGACGTTGCGCGGGACCTCGGCGTAGCTGTCGAACTCCATGGAGTAGACGGCGCGGCCGGAGGTCTTCGAACGCAGGTCGCCGATGTAGCCGAACATCTCGGACAGCGGAACGTTCGCACGCACCACCTTGACGCCCTGGGCGTCCTCCATCGACTGGATCTGGCCACGACGCGAGTTCAGGTCGCCGATGACGTCGCCCATGTACTCCTCGGGCGTACGCACCTCGACGGCCATGATCGGCTCGAGGATGACCGGGTTCGCGCGGCGGACGGCCTCCTTGAAGCCCATCGAGCCGGCGATCTTGAACGCCATCTCGGACGAGTCGACGTCGTGCGAGGCGCCGTCGAGCAGGATCGCCTTGACACCCACCATGGGGTAGCCGGCGAGCACGCCGACGTTCATGGCGTCCTGGAAGCCCTGGTCGGTGGGGCCGATGTACTCGCGCGGGATCCGGCCACCGGTGACCTTGTTCTCGAACTCGTACGTCTTCTCGGCCGTGACCTCGAGAGGCTCGATCGTGAACTGGATCTTCGCGAACTGGCCCGAGCCACCCGTCTGCTTCTTGTGGGTGTAGTCGGCCTTCTCGACGGCCTTGCGGATCGTCTCGCGGTAGGCCACCTGAGGCTTTCCGACGTTGGCCTCGACCTTGAACTCGCGCTTCATGCGGTCCACGAGGATGTCGAGGTGCAGCTCGCCCATGCCCTTGATCGTGGTCTGGCCGGTCTCGGCGTTCTGCTCGACGCGGAACGTCGGGTCCTCTTCCGCGAGCTTCTGGATCGCGAGACCCAGCTTCTCCTGGTCGGCCTTGGTCTTGGGCTCGATGGCGACCTCGATGACCGGCTCGGGGAACGTCATCGACTCGAGCACGACCTGGTTGTTCGCATCCGAGAGCGTGTCGCCCGTGGTCGTGTCCTTGAGGCCGATGACCGCGTAGATGTGACCAGCGGTGACCGAGTCGACCGGGTTCTCCTTGTTGGCGTGCATCTGGAAGATCTTCCCGATGCGCTCCTTCTTGGACTTGGTCGAGTTGACCACGGCCGAACCCGAGTCGAGGTGACCCGAGTAGACGCGGATGTAGGTCAGGCGACCGAAGAACGGGTGCGTCACGATCTTGAACGCGAGAGCAGCGAACGGCTCGTCACGGTCGGCGTGACGCTCGATGATGTTCTCTTCGTTCTTCGGGTCGTGCGCCTCGATGGCCGGCACGTCCAGCGGCGACGGAAGGTAGTCCACGACCGCGTCGAGCATGGGCTGCACGCCGCGGTTCTTGAACGCCGAGCCGCACAGCACGGGGTACAGCTCCGAGTTGATCGTGAGCTTGCGGATCGCGCCCTTGATCTCGGCGACCGTGAGGGGCTCACCGCCGAAGTGCTTCTCGAGCAGCTCCTCGTCGGACTCGGCGACCGTCTCGAGAAGGATCTCGCGGTACTCGGCTGCCTTCTCGGCGAGCTCGGCCGGGATCTCCTGGATCTCGTACTTCGCGCCCATGGTCACGTCGCCCTTGGCGTCGCCGGGCCAGACCAGCGCACGCATCTCGACGAGGTCGACGACGCCCACGAAGTCGTTCTCGGCGCCGATCGGCAGCTGCAGGACGAGGGGCTTGGCCTTGAGGCGGTTCACGATGGTGTCGACCGTGAAGTAGAAGTCCGCGCCGAGCTTGTCCATCTTGTTGACGAAGCAGATGCGGGGGACGTCGTACTTGTCGGCCTGGCGCCACACCGTCTCGGACTGGGGCTCGACGCCCTCCTTGCCGTCGAAGACGGCGACCGCGCCGTCGAGGACGCGGAGCGAGCGCTCCACCTCGACCGTGAAGTCCACGTGGCCGGGGGTGTCGATGATGTTGATCTGGTGCTTGTTCCAGAAGCAGGTCACGGCGGCCGACGTGATCGTGATGCCGCGCTCCTTCTCCTGCTCCATCCAGTCGGTCGTCGACGCACCGTCGTGCGTCTCGCCGAGCTTGTGGTTGACACCCGTGTAGAAGAGGATGCGCTCGGTCGTCGTCGTCTTGCCGGCATCGATGTGCGCCATGATGCCGATGTTGCGGACCTTGTTGAGGTCGGTGAGCACTTCTTGTGCCACGGGGTGTCCTTACGTGTAGTGACGGATGTCGCGGGGCGAGCGGGCGCGGGGGAACCCCCCCCGCACCCCGGCGCGGGATAAACACCCGAGTGCGCGGCGCCGCCGGGGGACACCGC
>NZ_JAYRDE010000119.1:0-8339 GCF_041909575.1 Microbacterium sp.
ATCGCGCGCAGCACCTGGAGTCCGCGTTCGCTGACCATCCCGCCTCCTCACGCCCGTTCTGGCACTCGCATGACTGGAGTGCTAATCCTACCGGATGAGCGCCGGTGGGCCGCGAGCCGATCGCGCGTCGGGCTACTCGGTGAGCGCCCGGACCACGGCGTCGGCGAGCAGTCGGCCGCGCCGCGTCAGCACGATGCGCCCGTGCACGGCGGACGGCCCGTCGATGAGTCCGTCCGCGATGAGCGCGGCCACCGCGCGGCGCCCCTCCCCGAGCACCTCCGACACGGGCAGTCCTTCGCGGATGCGGGTGCGCAGGAGCACGTTCTCGAGCGTGCGGGCTTCGACGTCGGGCACCTCGCGCGCCGCCGCCGGCGACTGCCCCAGCGCGAGCCGCTGCGCGTACGCCGCCGGGTGCTTCACATTCCAGAACCGCACGCCGCCGATGTGGCTGTGCGCGCCAGGCCCGAAGCCCCACCAGTCCGTTCCCTGCCAGTACGCGAGGTTGTGCCGCGATCGCTGCGCCTCGCTCCGCGCCCAGTTCGACACCTCGTACCACTCGAAGCCTGCCTCGGCGAGGGCGTCGTCCACGAGCTCGTACATGTCGGCCTGCAGGTCGTCGTCGGGAGCCGGCACCTCTCCGCGCCGGATCTGACGGGCGAGCTTCGTGCCGTCCTCGATGATCAGCGCGTACGCCGAGACGTGGTCGGGGGCCAGCTCCACGGCCGTCCGCACCGAGGTGCGCCAGTCCTCGAGGGACTCCCCCGGCGCCCCGTAGATGAGATCGACGCTCACATCGAGCCCGGCTCCGCGCGCCGCCGCGACGGCCGTGCGCACATTCGCCGGGTCGTGGGTGCGATCCAGCGCCGCGAGCACGTGCGGGACGGCGGACTGCATGCCGATCGACAGGCGCGTGACCCCGGATGCCGCGAGCTCGGCGGCGACGGCATCCGTCACCGTGTCGGGGTTCGCCTCGACGGTCACCTCTGCGCCGTCGGCGATGCCGAACGCGTCCCGCACGCCCTGGAGCATGCGCCCGAGGTCGCCGGGGGGCAGCAGCGTGGGGGTGCCACCGCCGAAGAACACCGTGGCTGCCGGTCGCAGCGGTCCGATGCCCGCGAGCACGCCCCGCGCCAGCTCGACCTCGCCCAGGAGCGTGTCGGCGTACTGGTCCTGACGCGCGCCGCGCAGCTCGTCCGAGGTGTAGGTGTTGAAGTCGCAGTACCCGCACCGCACGCGGCAGAACGGCACGTGGAGGTACACCCCGAACGGCGTGGCCGGGTCGGCCGTCGTCGCGGCGGGGAACGAGCCGTCGGCGGGAACCGGCTCGCCCAGGGGAAGCGCGGAGCCCATCAGCGGCTCACGCGGGCGTCGTGTACAGCGGCGAGATCGCGCGGAGATACCGGGTGAACAGCTCGCGGCGGCGGCGGCGGACGAGCCCGGGGAACATCCGGTAGAACACGGCCCGCGGGGTGTCGAACGCGCGAACGGTGAACCACACCTCGTCGTTGTCGAACCAGTCGAGCATGAACGATTCCTCGCCCGACACCACCGAGTCGCTCACCGTGCCCAGGGCGAACCCGACGCGGCGGGGCTCCTCGATCGCGAAGATCACGCGCAGCTCGGCATCCGCTCTGAGCCCGCTCACGCGTCCCGCGACGCGGATGGTCGTGCCGGCGCCGACATACGGCGTGCCATCGGCGTCGTAGCGGAGGTCGGACTCGGAGCGGCTGGGGGCGATCGGGTGGCCCTCGGCGTCGAAGCTCACGCCCGAGTACATGGGGCCCGAGGCCGGACGCACGTCCTTGATCGCGAGGCCCGCCCCGCGCTGCGCGGTCCACGACAGGAGGGCATCGCTCGCGGTGCGGAAACGGGACTCTCCGCTGCCGATGCGCCAGGACTCCTCAGCGGGCGTGCTGCGCTCGGGCGGATAGGTCATCAGGTCGGGTGCCTGAGTGGCCCCGACGGCGGCGTAGTCGACCGTGTCGTCCCGGAAGGTTCCTCGACGCATGACGACCAGCCTACTTCGAGGCCTTGCCCTCGACATCGCCCGACAGCGCGGCGATGAATGCCTCCTGGGGGACCTCCACGCGGCCGACCATCTTCATGCGCTTCTTGCCCTCCTTCTGCTTCTCGAGGAGCTTGCGCTTGCGGGTGATGTCGCCGCCGTAGCACTTGGCCAGGACGTCCTTGCGCATCGCCCGGATGTTCTCGCGGGCGATGATGCGCGCGCCGATGGCGGCCTGGATCGGCACCTCGAACTGCTGTCGCGGAATGAGCTTGCGCAGCCGCTCGGTCATCATGGTGCCGTAGGCGTAGGCCTTCTCGCGGTGGACGATCGAGCTGAACGCGTCGACCTTGTCGCCCTGCAGCAGGATGTCGACCTTCACGAGGTCGGCCTCCTGCGTACCCGCCGGCTCGTAGTCCAGTGAGGCGTAGCCCTGCGTGCGGCTCTTCAGCTGGTCGAAGAAGTCGAACACGATCTCGCCGAGCGGGATGCTGTAGCGCAGCTCGACGCGCTCCTCCGAGAAGTACTCCATGCCCAGCAGCGAGCCGCGGCGGGACTGGCACAGCTCCATCACGGTGCCGACGTAGTCCTTCGGCGTGAGGATCGCCGCCTTCACCATCGGCTCGCTCACCGTCGCGACGCGGCCGTCGGGGTACTCGCTGGGGTTGGTGACGACCAGGGTCTCGCCGGTGTCGGTCAGCACCTCGTACACGACGCTCGGCGCCGTGGTGATGAGGTCGAGGTCGAACTCGCGCGACAGGCGCTCCGTGATGATCTCGAGGTGCAGAAGGCCGAGGAAGCCGCAGCGGAATCCGAAGCCGAGCGCGACCGACGTCTCGGGCTCGTACTGCAGCGAGGCGTCGGAGAGCTTGAGCTTGTCGAGCGCCTCGCGCAGGTCGCCGTAGTCGCTGCCGTCGATCGGGTAGATCCCGGAGAAGACCATCGGCTTGGGGTCGGTGTAGCCGGGCAGGGCGTCGGTCGCGGGCTTGCGGTGGGTCGTGATGGTGTCGCCGACCTTCGACTGCCGCACGTCCTTAACGCCGGTGATCAGGTAGCCGACCTCGCCCACGCCGAGCCCCTTGGTGGGGACGGGCTCGGGGCTGGAGACGCCGATCTCGAGGAGGTCGTGGGTCGCGGTCGTCGACATCATCTGGATGCGCTCGCGAGGCGAGAGCTTGCCGTCGACCATGCGGACGTAGGTCACCACGCCGCGGTAGGAGTCGTACACCGAGTCGAAGATCATCGCGCGGGCCGGGGCATCCGAGTTCCCCTTCGGCGCCGGGATCTGCTCGACGATGCGATCCAGCAGATCCTCGACGCCCATCCCGGTCTTGCCGCTGACCCGCAGCACGTCGTCGGGGTCACCGCCGATGAGGTTCGCGAGCTCCTTCGCGAAGCGGTCCGGGTCGGCGGCCGGCAGGTCGATCTTGTTGAGGACCGGGATGATGTGCAGGTCGTTCTCGAGCGCGAGGTAGAGGTTCGCGAGCGTCTGCGCCTCGATACCCTGCGCCGCGTCGACGAGCAGGATCGCCCCCTCGCACGCGGCGAGCGAACGGCTCACCTCGTACGTGAAGTCGACGTGGCCGGGGGTGTCGATCATGTTGAGCGCGAAGGTGCCGGCGTCGGTCGACCACGGCATGCGGACGGCCTGCGACTTGATCGTGATGCCCCGCTCGCGCTCGATGTCCATGCGGTCCAGGTACTGCGCGCGCATGTCGCGGTCGGCGACGACGCCGGTGATCTGCAGCATCCGATCGGCCAGCGTCGACTTGCCGTGGTCGATGTGGGCGATGATGCAGAAGTTGCGGATCAGCTCGGGCGGGGTCGCGGACGGCTCGAGAGGCTTCAGGGCGCGCGGTGACATATCCCGTCGATTCTACGGGTGAGCCGGGCCCGGCCCCTGCGCGACTCCTGTGTCCCGCGGGGCGGGAAACCCGGGGGTTGCACCGCCCGACGATTCCGAGGCTCAGGGATCACCCACCCTAACTCCTCAGAATCGGTCGTTCCGGCGCCGTTTTCGCCCTGCGCCCCCGCTCGACTCGACAAGACTGAGGAGTTAGGGCGAGAGCGGAGTGGGGCCGGTCGGCCGGTCCCCTTGGGAAGGGGAGCTAGCCTGGGGCGATGGTCGTGCAGGTCGTGCTGGTGCACGGCATCCGCACGTCCGCGACGATGTGGCGCGCGCAGGCCGCGTACCTCGAAGAGCGCGGCAACCCGGCGATCGCGGTCGATCTTCCGGGTCACGGCACGCGCATGGCCGAGGACTTCACGCTCGAGGGCGCCTTCGCCGCCATCGACGACGCGGTGAGGGATGCCGCGTCCCGCGGTCCCGTCCTCCTCGTGGGGCATTCGATGGGCGGCCTCCTGTGCATCGAGTACGTCGGCGCCGAGGAGCAGCCCCCGGTCGCGGGGTTCATCGCCGCGTCGTGCACTGCGATCCCGCGGGGCGTCGGGCTCGCCGCCTACCGCATGCTCGCGCGGGGGTTCGACTCGCTCCCCGACCGCGGCATGTGGCTGACGAACCGGATGCTCGACCGGATCCTCCCCGCGGAGACGCGCGATGACTTCGGCGCGGGCGGCTATGCGCTCGACGCGCAGGACGTCGCCCTGAGCAGCCTGTCCGTGCTCGATCTGCTCGCTGCGGTGGGGCGCATCGACGTGCCGCTGTGGTTCGTGAACGGGCAGTACGACCAGCTGCGGGTGAACGAGCGGCTGTTCACCCGGCTCGCCCCCCATGCCGAGCTCATCGTCGTCCCGCGCACCACGCATCACGTGACCGTCATGCGCCCGGACGTCTTCAACGCAGTGCTCAATCTGGCGATCACGACGCTCGAGCGGACCTGATAGACTCGGTGATTGGTTTGCGTGCGGGGTCCCACCTCCGCACGACGCCGCGAGCGGCCCCTCTACCCGTAACGCGGCAACTCCCGTTCCATCAAGACGAAAGATCTTCCAACGTGGCGAACATCAAGTCGCAGATCAAGCGCAACAAGACCAACGAGAAGGCGCACGAGCGCAACAAGGCTGTCAAGAGCGAGCTGAAGACCGAGGTGCGCCGCACCCGCGAGGCCATCGCCGCCGGCGACAAGGCCGCCGCCGAGAAGGCTCTGCTCAAGGCGACCAAGAAGCTCGACAAGGCCGTGAGCAAGGGCGTCATCCACCAGAACCAGGCCGCCAACCGCAAGTCGGCGATCGCCAAGCAGGTCGCCGCTCTCTGAGCCGTCGCACCAGCTGATCGAAGGCCCGTCCCTCCGGGGGCGGGCCTTCGGCGTTCCCGGCGGACCGGTCAGGCGCCGTACGGTGCGCGCGTCGCGATGACGGTGACGAGGCGCTCGAGCGAGAAGACCGCGTCGCGCGAGCCGCCCTTGACCTCGGCATCCGCGCGAGCGGCCGCCTGGATGGCCATCCCGAGGGACGTCTCGTTCCACCCGGTCAGGTCGCGCCGTGCGCGGTCGACCTGCCAGTCCTTCAGTCCGACCCGCGCCGCGAGGGCGGCCGACGGCTCGCGGCTGCCCGCCACGCGGGCCATGGTGCGCAGCTTGAGCGCGATCGCCGCGACCATCGGCACCGGATCGGCCCCGGACGCGAGCGCATGCCGAAGGGCGATGAGCGCGTCGCCGTAGCGGCCCGCGATCGCGGTGTCGGCGACGGTGAAGGCGGATGTCTCGACCCGGCCGCCGTAGTACCGCTCGACGACCTGCTCGGTGATGTCGCCAGGAACGTCGGCGATGAGCTGCTGACAGGCCGCTGCGAGCTCGGTGACGTCGTCGGCGAACGCGGACACGAGGGTGCGAAGCGCGGGCGCGGCGATGCGCTTCTTCGCCGTCTGGAACTCGCCCGCTGCGAAGTCGTAGCGATCGGAGTCGCGCTTGATGGCGGGGCACGCGATCTCGACGCCGCCGCCTTCGCCCGCGCGGATGGCGTCGAGGAGCTTCTTGCCCCGCACGCTGGCCCCGGTGTGACGGAGCACGACCGTCGCGCCCTCCTGCGGCATGGCGAGGTACGAGATCGCCTCCGACAGGAAGGCATCCGAGCACTTCTCGACGCCGGTGACGCGCACCAGCCGGGGCTCGCCGAACAGCGACGGCGAGGTCATCGCGAGGAGCGTGCCCGCCGCATAGTCGTCGGCGCGCACGTCGGACACCTCGAGACTGGCGTCCTCGGCCCGCAGGTAGTCGCGCACCCCGGCGATCGCGCGCTCCGCGCACACGTCTTCCGGGCCCGAGACGAGCACGATCGGCGCCGGCTGGGGGGACCGCCACGACAGCTGCGGAATCGCGCTGCGCGCAGCCTTCGCGGGGGCGCGTCGCGGGGTCGGTGCCATGACTCCAGCCTAGCGAGGGCCGCCGACTCACCCGCCGCGCTCTCGCCAGATCCGGACCTCGCCGGCGTCCCCCCAGACCGCGACGACGCCTTCGGTATCGGTGCGCGCGATACGAGCGCCGATACCGGCGAGCTCGTCGAGGATCTCGGCGCGCGGATGCCCGTAGTCGTTGCCGGCGCCGACCGTCACGATCGCGACCGCCGGTCTGGCCGCGCGATAGAGGCCGGGATCTTGATCCGCGCTTCCGTGGTGCGCGACCTTCACCAGGTCGTACGGGGGGTCGAGGGCGTCCGATGCGACGATGGCACGCTGCGGCGACGCCGAGAGGTCGCCGAGCAGCAGCGTCGACGGGATCCCTCCGCCACGGATGTCCAGGATGACGCTGGCGTCGTTCCCCGACGGGAACGCCCGGCCACCGGCCAGCGGCCACACCACTCGCCACCGCGCGGAGCCCAGCGAGCCGGTCAGCCCGGCAGCGGCGGGTCGCAGTGATGCGCCGGCGGCAGCGAGCTCCTGGAGGATCTCGGCTCCGTCCCCGTGGACCGGTCCGTGGAGGACCATTCCCACCCTGCCCCGGACGGCGTCCACTCCTCCGACGTGGTCGAGGTCGAAGTGCGAGAGCACGAGCAGGTCGATCCGGTCGACGCCGACGCGATCGAGGCAGGTCGTGAGCGGCGCCGGCTCGGGACCGGTGTCGACCAGCGCGACGGCCCCCGCCGACCGCAGCAATACGGCGTCGCCCTGTCCGACATCGCAGGCGAGCACCGTCCAGTCGGGAGGCAGCGTCCAGCGTCCGGCGACCGTCGCGAGCAGTCCCCCGCCGCACGCGACGCCGGCCACGACCGCCACGAGCGCCGCCGACGCGCCGCGGGCCAGAGCACGCGACGTGGTGCCGCGACGCAGTGCGACGAGCAGGCCGATCGACAGGCCGACCGCTCCCAACGAGAGCACCCCGGGCCACCCCTCCAGCCACGGCAGCGCATCCGCCGGCAGCGCGCTCGTCGTCGTGGCGGTCGCCGCGATCCACGACGCCGGGAGCCAGGCGATCGCGGCCAGCCCCTCGCGCAGGAGCGGGAGCGGGGCGGCCAGACAGGCGGCGAGACCCGTCACGGTGGCGATCGGCGCGGCCGGCGCAGCCAGGAGATTGGCCAGCACGCCGTACACCGGCACCTGCGGCGAGATGAGTACGAGCAGCGGGCCGCACGCGAGCTGTGCGGCAAGGGGCACCGACAGTGCGAGGGCGAGTGCACGGGGCAGCCTCCGCGCCATGCCGTCGGCGAGCGGCCGGGCGAAGACCAGCAGGGACGCGGTCGCGACGGCCGACAGCGCGAACCCGAGGGATCCTGCCAGCCAGGGATCGGCGACCATCAGCACCGCGACGCACAGCGACAGCACGGCGATGCCGGCGCCCGGCCTGCCCAGCAGCACGCCCAGCATCGCCACGGCCGCCATGGCCGCAGCGCGCACGACGCTCGGCTCGGGCGTCACGAGCAGCACGAAGGCGCCGAGGACGAGGACGCCCGCCGTGACGCGCGCCGCCCGCGAGGCCCTGAGGGCCGCCGCCCCTGCGAAGGCCAGCCCCACCACGAGCGCGCAGTTGGCGCCCGACACGGCGGTGAGATGCGACAGCGAGGATTCCTTCATCGCGGCATCCAGGTCGGCCGACACGGCCGAGGTGTCGCCGACGGCGAGGCCGGGCACGAGCCCCGCGCCCGGGCCCGGAAGGCCCGCGACGGCCTCCACCAGCCCGCGGCGAAGCGTCATGGTGGTCACCGCCGCTCCGGCAGGAGAACTCAGGACCGCGACTCCACGGGAGGCGTGCACCGTCAGCACCGCCCGCTCCCCCGGACGTGGCGGCGCGGCTGTCCCGCGTGCCTCGATCCTCGCTCCCACGTCCAGCACGCCCGGACCCTCGACATCCGCAGGCGCCACCCGCACCACCACGTCGACGCTCACTGCACGGGCCTCGGTGCCGACGTCGATCCGCGACGCGCGCGCATCGAACGCGAACGA
>NZ_JAYRDE010000120.1:0-8317 GCF_041909575.1 Microbacterium sp.
GGCGAGGTCGAGGATCTCCTCCTGCTCGGCCTGGGTCAGGTCGTCGTCGCGCAGCAGGTGGCGGGTCATGCGGGAACCTCCGTGGATGTCTCGATCAGCAGCGCATCCTCCACCGTGCGCAGCGAGGCGGTCAGCAGCTCGACGAACTCGTCGATCTCGACGTCGCCGATGGTCAGCGCGGGCACGAGGCGCAGCGTCTCGTCGTTGGGGGCGTTCACCACGAGGCCGTGCTCCTGCGCCGCTGCCACGATCGCCTTGGCGACGGGATGGGTCAGCGCGACGCCGAGCAGGAGCCCGCGTCCGCGCACGCCGCCGATGAGCGGTGAGCCGATGCCGAGGATCGCCGCACGCAGCTGCTCGCCGCGCTCCGCCGCGTTGCGGACCAGGTCGGCTCGCTCGATCTCGCCGAGCACGGCTCCGGCCACGGCGGTGCCGAGCGCGTTGCCGCCGAACGTCGAGCCGTGCGTGCCCGGGTAGAACAGGTCGCTGGCGGCGCCGAAGGTGATGAGCGCTCCGATCGGGAAGCCTCCGCCGATGCCCTTGGCGACCGTGATCGCGTCGGGTGTGATGCCGGCGTGCTGGAACGCGAACCACTCCCCCGTGCGGCCCGCGCCGGTCTGGATCTCGTCCACGATCAGCAGAGCGCCGTGACGCGCCGTCAGCTCGCGCGCCGACTCCAGGTAGCCCTCCGGCAGGTCGATGACTCCCGCCTCGCCCTTCACGGGCTCGACGAAGAGCGCGGCGACGCGGTCGTCCAGTGCCGCCTCGAGGGCCTCGACGGTCGAGTCGATGAACTCGACGCCGGGGGTCATCGGCAGGAAGGGCTCCTGCATCCAGGGCTTCCCGGTGAGGGCGAGCGTTCCCATCGTGCGCCCGTGGAACGCATCCTTGAGCGCGAGGATGCGCGGCCGGTCCGCGCCGCCGTGCAGCCGTGCGAGCTTGAAGGCGGCCTCGTTGGCCTCGGCACCGGAGTTGCCGAAGTACACGCGCCCCGAGTCACCGGTTCCGGCCAGGCGCTTCAGCCGTGCGGCGAGCTCGAGCTGCGGCGGCGTGGCGAAGTAGTTCGACACGTGCGCGAGGGTCGCCGCCTGATTCGCGAGCGCCGCGACGAACACGGGATGCGCGTGGCCGAGCGAGTCGACCGCGATCCCCGCGAGGAAGTCGAGGTACCGCTTGCCGTCGGCGTCCCACAGGTGCGATCCCTCGCCGCGGACGAACATCGCCATCCGCTCGCCGAAGCTGCGCACGAGGTCGCGCCCCGCTGCTTCCTGCCACATCATCCGAGCACCACCTCTGTTCCGATTCCCTTGCTGGTGAAGACCTCCACGAGCACCGAGTGCGGCACTCGTCCGTCGATGATCGCCGCCGTGTCGACGCCGCCTTCGACGGCATCCAGGCAGGCCTGCATCTTCGGGATCATGCCCGACTCGAGCGAGGGCAGCATCGCCCTCAGCTCGGTGGCGGTCAGGTGCGACACGAGCGAGTCGCGGTTGGGCCAGTCGGCGTACAGCCCCGGCACATCGGTGAGCACCACGAGCTTCGCAGCGCCCAGGGCGACGGCGAGAGCGGATGCCGCGGCATCCGCGTTCACGTTCAGCGAGTGACCCGGCTGATCGAGGTCGGGGGCGATGCTCGAGACCACCGGGATCCGGCCCGCCGCGAGCTGGTCGAGCACCGCACGCGGGTCCACCTCGACCACGTCGCCGACGTTGCCGAGGTCGTGCTCGACGCCTTCGATCACGACGCCGCGCCGGCGTCCGCCGAAGAGTCCCGCGTCCTCGCCGCTGAGCCCGGCGGCGTGGGGGCCGTAGGTGTTGATCTTGGCGACGAGCTGCGGATTGATCTGGCCCGTGAGCACCATGCGCACGACCGAGATGGCCTCGGTCGAGGTGAAGCGGTAGCCGCCCTTGAACTCGCTCGGGATCGAGAGCCGGTCGAGCATCGATGAGATCTGCGGTCCGCCGCCGTGCACGACGACCGGCTTGACCCCGACGTAGCGGAGGTAGGCGATGTCGGCGGCGAAGGCGTCCTGCAGTTCGTCGGACACCATGGCGTTGCCGCCGTACTTGATGACGATCACCTGGTCGCGGAAGCGCTGCAGCCACGGCAGGGACTCGATGAGGGTGGCGGCCTTGCGGCTCGCCTCCTCGGGATCGGTGTCCTGGATCTCGGTCATGAGGAGTAGGCGCTGTTCTCGTGGACGTAGTCGTGCGTGAGGTCGTTGGTGAGGATGGCGGCCGTCGCTCCGCCGACCTTGAGGTCGATCACGACCTCGGTCGCGCGCGGGGTGAGGTCCACCGCCTCCCGCGGAGCGTCGGGTCCGCCGGCGGTGCACACGCGCACGCCGTTCATCCAGACGTCGACGTCGTACGGGTCGAATTCGGCGGCGGTGGTTCCGATGGCGGCCAGCACGCGTCCCCAGTTCGGGTCGTTGCCGAAGATCGCCGCCTTGAACAGGTTGTTCCGCGCGACCGAGCGGCCGACCTCGACCGCGTCCTCCTCCGAGGCGGCGTTCTGCACGAGGATGCGAATGTCGTGGCTCGCCCCCTCCGCGTCGGACTGGAGCTGTTCGGCCAGATCGAGGCAGACGGCCGTGAGCGTCTCGCGGAACGCTCCCGGGTCGGGCGTCACCCCCGACGCGCCGCTGGCGAGCAGCGTCACCTGGTCGTTGGTCGACATGCAGCCGTCCGAGTCGAGGCGGTCGAAGCTCGTGCGGGTCGCGGCGCGCAGGTGCTCGTCGGCCTCCTCCGCCGTGAGGACTGCATCGGTGGTGATCACGACGAGCATCGTGGCGAGGCCGGGCGCCAGCATCCCGGCTCCCTTGGCCATGCCGCCGATCGTCCAGCCGTCCTGCGTGCTGACGACGCGCTTGGGGCGGGAATCCGTGGTCATGATTGCGAGGGATGCCGCCTCCCCGCCGTCCGCCGAGAGCTCGGCGATCCCCTGCGCGGTGCCGGCGAGCACCTTCGCGCGGAACACCTCGTCGCCCGTCCCGATGAGACCCGTCGAGCACACGAGCACGTCGCCCGCGCTGACGCCGAGCAGCTCGGCCGCCTTCTCCGCGGTCTGGTGGGTCGTCTGGAATCCGAACGCGCCGGTGAAGCAGTTCGCTCCCCCGGAGTTGAGGACGACCGCCTCGACGACGCCGTCCTGCACCGCCTGCTGCGACCAGATGATGGGGTTGGCCTTGGCGCGGTTGGAGGTAAACACCGCCGCGCCGACCTTGAGCGGTCCGCGGTTCACCACAACCGCGACATCCGGCTTTCCCGTCGACTTGAGCCCGACGGCGACCCCGGCGGCCTCGAATCCCCCCGGTGCGGTGACGCTCATGGGGAGACTCCGTTCACGGTGAGCGCCGTGCCTTCGGGAAGACCGAGCGCGATGTTCATCGACTGGACGGCGGCGCCCGCGGTGCCCTTCACGAGGTTGTCGACGGCGGCGACCACGACGACCCGGTCCGCGGCGCGATCGATCGCCAGACCGATCAGAGCCGTGTTCGCGCCGAGCACGTCCGCTGTGCGGGGGAACTGCCCTTCGGGCAGCAGCTGGACGAACGCCTCCCCACCGTAGGCCGCCTCCCATGCGCCGCGGATGTCGGCGTCGGTCGCTCCCCCCGCGATCCGCGCGGTGGAGGTGGCGAGGATGCCGCGCGCCATCGGCACGAGCACCGGGGTGAACGAGATGCGGATGTCGCCGCTCGCTCCCGCGCCGCGCAGCGCCTGCGCGATCTCGGGGATGTGCCGATGCGTGCCGCCGACGGCATACGGGTTCGCGGTGCCCAGGATCTCGCTCGCGAGGAGGTTCGGCTTGAGGCTCTTGCCCGCGCCTGACGGGCCGACGGCGAGGACCGCGACGATGTCGGAGGGATCGATGACGCCGGCCGCCATCCCCGGGGCGAGCGAGAGCGAGACCGCGGACGCGTTGCAGCCGGGAGCGGCGATGCGCGACGCCCCGACCAGCCGTTCGCGCTGCTTCGCACCGCCGACCGGCAGTTCGGGCACGCCGTAGGTCCACGGATCGTGGAAGGCGCCGCCGTAGAACGCGTCCCAGTCCTGGACGGATTCGAGCCGGTGGTCGGCGCCCGCGTCGATCACGAGCGGCGTGTCGCCCAGCGCATCGGTGTACTGGCCGGACTGACCGTGCGGCAGCGCCAGGAAGACGATGTCGTGACCGGCGAGGACGTCGGGGGTGGTCTCCTGCAGCGTCAGGTGCGCGAGCGAGCGGAGGTGGGGCTGGTGCTGGATGAGCGGCTGTCCCGCGTTGGAGTGCGCGGTGACGGTGCGGATCTCGACGTCGGGATGTGCGGCGAGGATCCGCAGGATCTCGCCGCCCGCATAGCCGGATGCGCCGGAGACGGCGACCGAATATGTCATGGGTTCCACCTTAGAGTCTGGGTGCGGGGCCGGAGACGGCGACGCCTGCGGCGTCCATGACAGGACCGCGTGCAGGGTCGCCTAGAGTCGGCGCTCGCCCAGACGGCGTCGGCGCGCGGGAGCGGCGCTCGGAGCGAGCGTCGCGAATCCCTGGGTCGCCGAAGGCATGCCGCGACGATATCGGCCGGGCCGCGGCATCCGCAAATCGGTTACGCCGCGGGTCCGTGCAGGTCGTCCAGCAGCGTCAGCTCCTCGGTGCGGGACAGCCCCGATCGCCGCTCGCGGTCCAGCCCGCGCTCCCGCTCGTCGGCGAGTGTCCGGGCGAGGGTCTCGCGCAGCGGACGCAGCCGGCCGCCGAGCAGCCGGAACACGGCGTTCGAGCGGGTCCAGAAGCCGGGCATCCCCGCCGGCAGCCAGAGCGGCAGCGAGCGCGGGCCCATCCAGTAGGCGACGTCGTGGGTTTCGAGCCACGCGTCATCGGCCGTGCGGGTGGCGCCGGTGTGTCCGGCGACCTGTGCCGCCTCGCGCAGGACTCGGTCCAGCGGCACGGGATCGCCGACCGCGTTGGCGACGCCTGTCCACCGCTCCCGGCCGACCGAGACCAGGAAGTCGGCGAGGTCGTCGACATCGATCACCTGCGCGCCGCGATCGGTCGTGTCGGGCACGAGCACCTCGCCCTGCGCGGCGAGCGCGAACCGCCCGACCCAGTAGCCGAAGCGATCGGTCGGGTCGCCCGGTCCGACGATCAGCCCCGGGCGCACGATCGCCGCCCGGTACCCGAGCGCGGTGCGGACGGAGGCCTCGGCGCCCGCCTTCGCCCGTCCGTAGTCCGGCTCGTCGTCCGATCCGAGCGGCTCGACCGCCTCGGCCGACTCGTCGGCTCCGGGCGCGTCGTTCTCGGCGTAGACCGAGACCGTGGACACATACGTCCAGTGCTTCGCCCGCCCGCCCAGCGCCTCCACGGCGCCGGCCACGTGGACCGGGTTCGACGAGATGTCGACGACTTCGTCCCACTCCCGCACGGAGACCTCCGCATACGCCTGCGCGTCGTCGCGGTCGCCGGTCACGAGGGTCGTGCCATACGGGGCGGGGCGGCCACCCCGCGCGAGGCAGGTGACGGATGCTCCCGCGTCGGCCCACATCTCGGCCACCCGGCCGCTCAGCCAGCCGGTGCCGCCGAGGATCAGGACGTCGGTCATAGCTCCACCCAACCAGACCGGCCCGCGGCGCGGCATCCCCTCCGCTCTCGGCGGAGTCCGAGGCGGCTGACAGGATGGCGGCATGCTCACCACCGTCGCCGTCTCGGGCTACCGATCGCTGCGCGACGTGGTGCTCCCGCTCGCCGAACTGACGGTGGTCACTGGAGCGAACGGCTCGGGCAAGTCCAACCTCTACCGCGCGCTGCGCCTGCTCGCGCACGCGGCTGCGGGCTCGCTCGTCGGCGCCATCGCACGCGAGGGCGGGCTGCCGTCCCTGCTGTGGGCAGGCCCCGAGTTCGGCGGCGACCAAGGCACCGTGCGCAAGGGACCGGTCGCCGTCAAGCTCGGCTACGCCTCCGACGAGCTCGGCTACCTCGTCGATCTCGGCATCCCCCAGGTCGATCAGTCCAGCCTCTTCGCCCGCGATCCCGAGATCAAGCGCGAGCAGGTGTTCGCCGGACCGTTTGCGAAGCCTGCGACCCTGCTGATCGATCGGCTCCGCGGCGCCACGCGTGTGCGCGACGGCTCGTGGGTCTCCCTCGACCAGCAGCTCGCCCCGTACGAGAGCATCATCACCGACCTCGCCGACGGCGACACCGCGCCGGAGCTGCTCGCGCTGCGACGCACTCTCGGCGGGTGGCGCTTCTACGACCACTTCCGCGTCGACGCCGACGCCCCGGCGCGGCAGCCGCAGGTCGGCACGCGCACCCAGACCCTCGCGCACGGGGGCGAGAACCTCGCGGCCGTGTGGGCGACGATCCAGGATGCCGGGCACGGCGACGCCCTCGACGCTGCGGTGTCCCGAGCGTTCGCCGCCTCGCGGGTGCGCATCGAGGCGGCCGACGGGCGTTTCCGCCTCGTGATGCACCAGCCGGGACTCCTGCGGCCGCTCGAGACCACCGAGCTCTCCGACGGCACGCTGCGCTTCCTGCTGCTGTGCGCTGCGCTCCTCCCCGCGCGGCCCGCGCCCCTCCTCGTGCTCAATGAGCCGGAGGCCAGCCTGCACCCCGATCTGCTGGAGCCTCTCGGCGCACTCGTGGCCGAGGCATCCGCTCGTTCCCAGGTCGTCGTGGTGACGCACGCCGAGCGGCTCTCGAGCGCACTCGAAGGGGCCGGGGCGCTGACGCATCGCCTCGAAGCGCACCCCGACGGCACACGGATCGCCGGACAGGGCACGCTGGATCGCCCCGCCTGGCACTGGGGGTCGCGCTGACCCGACGGCCGCGGATCGACCGGGCTACTCGCGCAGCGTCGCGCCGAAGCGCTCGGAGACCGCCCGCACTCCGGCGAGCTTCGCCTCGGTGGCCTCGGCGGCCGTCAGCGTGCGGTCCGGGGCGCGGAAGCGCAGCGCGAACGTCAGGCTCTTCGCACCTTCGGGAACCCCCTGCCCGCGGTAGTCGTCGACGAGCCGCAGCGACTCCAGCAGGTCCCCGGCGCCCTCGGTGAGCGCAGCGCGCACCTCCCCCGCAGGCACGTCGGCGCCCAGCACGAGCGAGACGTCCTGCGTGGCGGCCGGGAAGCCCGACAGCGACGACGCCACGACCTTCTCCCCCGCGAGGGACAGCACGAGGTCGAGATCCAGCTCGGCGACGATCACGCGACCGGGAAGATCGGATGCCTCGGCCACGGCGGGCAGAAGCTCCCCGACGTAGCCCACCTCGACGCCCCCGACCGACAGCACGCCGGTGCGCCCGGGGTGCAGCGCCGCGCGCTGACCCTGTGCGAGCTCGACCGATACCCCCGCAGCGGCGGCGATGGTGCGCACGGCGTCCACGGCGTCAGCGAGCTCGGCGGCGACCGGCGCGAGGCCGGGCTGCTTGGGCAGGAGCTGGCCGGCGAGCAGCACCGCCGCGTGGCGGTGCTGCGGGGGGATCGACGCGTCCAGTTCGGCGAGAGTCGCGGCATCGGGCCGGACGGCGAGCGGCGGCACATGCGCCGTGCCGTACGCCACGTCCGGCTCGGGCAGGAACACGACGCCCGTCTCGAACAGGGCGAGATCGGTGAAGCCGCGTGCCACGTTGCGGTGCGCGACCTGCAGCAGGTTAGGCACGAGCGAGCGGCGCAGGAACGGCGCCTGGCCGTCGAGGGGGTTGGCGAGCTTGACGCTGGGCAGGTGCTCCCCCGAGGCCGAGCCGTGCAGATCGTTCTGCTCTTCGGTCGTGAACGGGAAGGACGGCGTCTCGACGTAGCCGGCGGCGGCGAGTGCGTTCGCCACCCGGCGCCGTCCCTGCTGCGCGGAAGTGAGGCCGCGACCGGACGGAGGCGTCGGCAGGACGGAGGGGATGCGGTCGTAGCCCTCGATGCGGGCGATCTCCTCCGCGAGGGTCCACTTGTCGGTGAGGTCGGGGCGCCACGACGGCGGCGTGACCCACCACTGCGCGTCGTCGGCCTGGTCGCCCGCGTCGCTGACCTCGGCTCCGACCATCTCGAGGGCGGCGACGATCTCGGCTTCGGAGTAGTCGACGCCGATGAGGGCGGGGACGAACTCCTTCGGCAGGGCGATCGCGCGCTGCTCGACGGTGGCGAACAGGGCGCCGCCGACCTCGAGGTCCAGCGTCCCCCCGGCGTACTCGGCCATCAGGTCGGCGACGCGCCGGGCGGCGACGAACGGGATGAGGGGGTCGACCCCGCGCTCGAAGCGCCGGGACGCCTCGCTGGGGAGCTTGTGCCGCCGGGCGGTCCGTGCGATCGACACCGTGTCGAACGTGGCGGCCTCGATGAGCACGTTGCGCGTCGCGGCACTCA
>NZ_JAYRDE010000121.1:0-8315 GCF_041909575.1 Microbacterium sp.
CCCGCGGCCCCCGGGCCCCCCCCCGGGGGGGGGGCCCCGGCGGCCGTGACGATGGTGATCGTGTCGGACACTATTCGACCGTGTACCCGTTCACCGTGGCCTCGTTCTCGAGCTCGGTCTGCCAGGCGGGCAGGAGCGAGACGACGGTGTCACCCGCTGCCATCCCGGGGATGACGACCTTGGCCCACGCAGTCTCGGGGCTCCAGCTGGTGACGTCCCAGCCGTCCCACACCGAGGCGGCAGCGTCGGTCATGACCTGCTCGAAGTCGTCGTTGACGAAGTACCCGGTGTCGGCGAGCTTCGCCAGCCAGCCCTCGGCGGCCGACGCGTACGCCGGGTAGCCGCTGGAGAGCTCGACCTGGAACTCGTCCGAGCTGGTGACGAACTCGAGGAAGGTTTTGACGGCCTCGAGGTTCTTCGAGTGGCTGGACGCGTACCAGACGCCGCCGCCGACGTTGCCGGCCGCGGGCTCGCCGCCCTCCCAGGCGAGCGGCGCGCTGACGCCGATCTCACCGGCGGGGACCGCGAGGCCGCCCTGGAAGATGGCGCCCGTGTACCAGACCGGTCCGGGCACGCCGACGAGTTTGTCGGCGTACTTCTCGGCGAACTCCGCGCTGAAGAAGCTGTCCTGCACCAGCGTGCCGTTGGCGAGCATCCCGTCGATGATCTCCGAGATCTTCACCGAGTTCTCGGCCTCGGTGTCGGAGTGGAACACTCCAGCTGACGGGGACTGGAAGACCGGCGACTCGGAGCCGCCGTAGTACACGTACGTCATGAACGAGTCGCCCATGCTGCCCAGGATGTAGCCCGGGTGCTCGGCCGCGAGCTGGTCGCCGAGCTCGGCGTATTCCTCCCACGTGGTGGGCACGTCGTAGCCGAACTCATCGAGGAGCGCCTCGTTGTAGTAGAAGACCGTCTGCGCGAGGTCGTTGCGCAGACCGTACTGGACGCCGTCGATCGTGGTGATGTCGTTCGCACCGGGCACGAAGCCCTCGAGGAAGTCCTCGTCGAGCAGTCCCTTGTTCAGCGGGGCCGCGAAGCCCTGCGTGCCCCCGGCAGCCGGCTTGGACGCCCAGATGGCGTCGTTCTGCTGCGTCGAGAACACCACGTCCGGCCAGCCGTCTCCGGCCTGGTCCATGAGGGTGATCTTGCTCTGGAACGAGCCGCTGCCGCCGGCGTTGCCGTCGTACGTCTCGAACTCGATGTCGATGTCGGGGTGAGCCTCCTTGAAGGCCGTCACCGCGGGTTCGCGTGCGGCGTCGACCCAGACGGTGATGGGGCTGTCGGCCACCTGCTCGGCGGTCTCGAAGCCGTATTCGCTGGTGTCACCGCCGCCACCGCCACCGCCGGCGGAGCAGGCACTGAGGGCCAGGAGGCCGGCCGCGGCGAGCGCGGCGACCGAGAGCGCCCTGGTGGGGCGGAGAACGGACGATTGCTGTGCCATGTCGCATCCTTACTGATCGGCATCTTCGACGACAGTCTTGTCGGGTGAACCGATTACATCACACGTATGATGTAATACGCAATCGTTTGATCCTCCGCGGCATCCGTCGTCGGTGCCTCACAATGGGAATCACAGGAGGTGCGCCATGACCAACGGAACGCCGGCGTTCGCCGTCCGCGCCAAGGCTCCCCGGCTCGGCGTGACCGTCGTCGCCGAGCTCGTCGACGCGATCGTGCGCGGCGACCTCCCCCCGGGAACGAGCCTTCCGCCCGAGGCCGTGCTGTGCGAGCAGTTCGGCGTGAGCCGCACCGTGATCCGCGAGTCGGTGAAGCGGGTCGAGGAGAAGGGTCTCGTGACCGTCACGCAGGGGCGCGGGACTCAGGTCGCGCCGCCCTCCTCGTGGAAGATGGTCGACGACACCGTGCTGTCGGCGCTCGTCGCGAACGACGCGACGCTGGGCACCCTGGACGACCTGAGCGTCGTGCGCGCGGCGCTGGAGGCCGTAATCGCTCGGGATGCCGCAGCCTCCGCGTCGCCCGAGCAGCTCGTCCGGCTCGCCGAAGCCCTGCAGTCCATGCGCGACGCCGTGCACGACGAACCGTCGTTCGCGAAGGCCGACGTGGTCTTCCACGGGATCGTCGGCGACATGTCGAGCAACCGGCTCGCCGACTCGATCGTCAAGACGCTGTTCCGCCAGGCGCTCGCGAGCAGCCGCTACTCGCTGCGCAGCCAGCTCGAGATCACCCTCGCCGAGCACGAGGCCGTGTACGCGGCGATCGCCGACGGCGATCCCGATGCCGCCGAGGCGGCGATGCGCACGCACATTCTCGACGCCTGGGAGCGCCGCCGGCCGGGACGCGCGGCTGGGCTCGACTCCGAGGCCTGACCCGGCCTCGTCGCGGACACGCGGCGTCCGCGGACGGCGATAGGGTCACGGCATGGGTGCGCTCGAGGACGGCGAGAAGGTTGAGGCCGCGGATGCCGCAGCCTGGCGCGACTGGCTCGAGAGGAACCACGCCACATCGAAGGGCGCCTGGCTGGTGCGAGCCCGTCCCGGCTCGGGCCTGACGTTCGTCGAGTACGAGGACGCGATCCGGCACGCCCTGTGCTTCGGCTGGATCGACGGCCCGGTGCGATCGTTCGACGACGCCCGCGGCGGCCTGTGGTTCGCCCCGCGCCGGCCGTCCAGCGGCTGGGCGGCCACCAACAAGGCCCGGCTCATCGAGCTCGAGGCCGCCGGCCTCATGACCGAGGCGGGCATCCGCGCCGTCGAGGTGGCGAAGGCGAACGGCTCGTGGACGGTGCTCGACAACGCCGAGGCCGGCATCGAGCCCGACGACCTCGCCGCGGCGCTCGACGCCGAGCCCACCGCCCGCACCGCGTGGAATGCGTTCCCGCCGTCGGCGAAGAAGCTCGGAATCTCGCTCGTCGATATGGCGCGGCGGCCCGAGACGCGCGCGGTGCGCATCGCGAAGATCGTGGCGGATGCTGCGGAAGGGAAGCGACCCGCATGACCGGATTCGAGCAGACGCTGCTGTTCGGCGCCACCGCGATCGTGCTCGTCGGCACGCTCATCGTGTTCGTCTGGCAGTGGCTGCGGGGTCGCGGGCGGGATTGACTGATCACTCTAGAGCGTTTACTCTAGGGCTGTGAAGTACTTGCGCTCCGACATCCTCGATGCCGCCGTCGACGTCCTGGATCAGGAGGGTCTCGGCGTCTCGACCGCTCGCCTGGCCGCCCGCGTGGGGGTGTCGAACGGGACCCTTTTCAACTACTTCCCCACGCGCCAGGACCTGATCGACGCGCTGTACCTGCACCTCAAGCGCGACCTCGCGTCCGCGATCGGCGACACCGACGGGTCGGCCTCAGCGAAGGACCGCGCCCGCGAGGTGTGGGACCGGTGGGTGGCCTGGGGATGCGCGGCTCCCGCGCGCCATCGGGTCGTCCTTCTCCTCAAGGGCGGCGGAGCGGTGGGCGCCGTCGCGCTCGCGGAGGCCGCGGAGCTCTTCGCCGGCGTATCGAATCTGCTGGACTCCGCCGCGCGCGAGGGCGACCTCGTCGACATGCCACTGCCCTACCTGGCGGCGGTGATCGAGGCGCAGGTCGATCTGGCCGTGTCGAATGGGCTCCGTGGCGCCGCGCGCGCCGTGGCGTTCGAGATGGCGTGGGCCTCCATCGCATCCCCCACCCTCCACACCGCGTCTGCGTGACCGACGCAGACATCTCGAGTCAAGGACGAACAATGTCGACCAATCCCGTTCTCGTCACCGGAGCATCCGGTTTCATCGCGAAGCACATCGTGAGAGAGCTGCTCGAGTCCGATCGGACGGTGCGCGCGGCAGTGCGCTCGCCTGCTCGCCGAGCACAGCTCGAGGCGCTGTTCCCCGATGCGCCACTGGAGTTCGTGACCCTCGACCTCACGGCCGACGAGGGGTGGGATGCCGCGTTGGTCGGGGTGGACGCACTCATCCACACGGCTTCCCCGTTCCCCAGCGCGCCGCCGAAGGATCCGCAGGACCTGATCCGTCCGGCCGTCGACGGGACGGTGCGCGCGCTGCGTGCCGCGCAGTCGGCCGGCGTGACGAGAGTCGTCATGACCTCCACCTGCGGCGCCATCTACAAGCCTGCGGACCAGCAGTGGTCGCGCGTCAAGACCCGCGAGGACTGGACCGATCCGACAGGCCCGAAGACGACCCCCTATGAGGCGTCGAAGACGCTCGCAGAACAGGCCGCGTGGCGCTTCGTCGCCGAGCACCCCGAGATGCGGCTCACGACCATCAACCCGGGCATGGTCTTCGGTCCGGCGATGGACGAGCATTACGGCTCGTCGCTGGGGCTCGTCGAGCAGCTGGTCACCGGCCGGATGCCGATGTACCCGAGGCTGGACATGCCGGTCGTCGACGTCCGCGACGTCGCCCGCATGCATGTCCGGGCCCTGGCGGACGACGGGTCGGCGGGCCAGCGGTTCCCGGGGAATGCCGGTGCGCTGTCCGTCCCCGAGATGGCGGGCATCCTCGCGGCCGCCTACCCGGCGCGACCGGGCCTGAACGGCCGGGTCGCGCCGGACTGGCTGGTCCGGACGATGGCGACGTTCGTGCCGCTGATGCGGACTGCGGCGAAGGGCCTCGGGCTCAACGCCGAGGTCGACGGGACGGACGCCCCCCGTCAGTTCGGCTTCGACTACATCCCGTCTCGCGACGCTCTTCTCGCCTCGGCCGAGTTCCTGCTGGCCGGCGAGCGCGCGCCGAAGGCGACCCGGTAGCCGACGGCGGGCCCGACGGGGTGGCGCCGGCCGGCGCCGAGGCGGGCCGGCTCCGGGGGCGCTACTGGGGGGCGAGGCCGAGGTCGTCGAGGTCGATGGCGGCCAGCCACTGGAGCCCTTCGGCCTCGACGGCTGCCTGCGCGCCGGTCTTGCGGTCCACGATCACGGCGACCGCCACGGGCTCGGCGCCCTCGCGCCGGAGCGCTTCAACGGCCTTGAGCGCGGACTGACCCGTGGTCGAGGTGTCCTCGAGCACGACGACACGCTTGCCCGCGACATCCGCTCCCTCGATCTGGCGACCGCGGCCGTGGTCCTTGGGCTCCTTGCGCACGACGAATGCGTCGAGGGGGGTGTGGGTGCGCGCGGACTCGTGCATCACGGCGTTCGCAATCGGGTCGGCGCCGAGGGTGAGCCCACCGACCGCGACGATCCCGTCGATCTCGCTGATGAGGTCGAGCATGATGCGGCCGATCGACGGTGCCGCACGGTGGTCGAGTGTGAGCTTGCGCATGTCCACGTAGTACGTCGCCTTCTTGCCGCTCGAGAGCGTGAAGTCGCCGTGGAAGACGGCTTCGTCCTGGATGAGGGCGATGAGGTACTGGCGGTCGGCTTCGAGCGCGGGCGTGGAGGCGACGGTCATGGATCCGAGTCTACGGATGCGCGTGTTCGGATGCCGTGGGCGTGGCCGGGGGCCGGTGCGAACTGGTCGCACCGGCCCCCGGTGTTGGATTTGCGCGTGAGCTCTAGGGGATCTGGTCGCCGAAGTTCGCGTAGATCCAGTCGAGGTCGTCGGCGCGGTCGATGCGGTACACGCCGCCCGTCCCCCCGCACGCGCTGTTGAGTCCGAACGACGTGACACCGGCGATGACGTTGGTGTCGGCGATGAAGTTCGGGCCTCCCGAGTCGCCGTAGCAGGTGCCGCCGGTGTGCGCGTTGTTCGAGAGCAGCAGTGAGGAGTCGCCGGTGAACCCGGTGTTGATCTGGTTCAGCTTCGGCGTCGAGACCATGCGGGTCTTGAACGCCTGGTCCTTCCACGATGCGGCGTCGGGGAAGCTCTTCTGGAGCCCGTAGCCGACCGCCGTGAACCACGCGTTCTTCTTCGTGCTCTTGGCGTAGGCATCCAGCTGGTTGAGCGTCGGAAGTTCGCCGTATTCGGCGAGCAGCACCGGCTCATCGAGCACCACGATGCCCAGGTCGTAGAGGTAGAACGCCGCGTCGTCATAGTCGGGGTGCGTGTAGGGCGTTCCGCTGACCTGGCCGGTGTACGGATATCCGAGAGCCTGCGGGTTGGGCTCGAGGTTGCTCTGGAACCAGAGCTCCACGTGCTCGGCACCGTAGGTGCAGTGGCCGGCGGTGACGTAGATTGTCGGGGAGATCAGCGTGCCGCTGCACCTCCACAGCGGGTCGCCCTCCTCGGTCTGGGCGACCATGAGCCCGACGTACGGGTGGCCTTCCCCATCGGGGACACCGTCGGTGACGGCCTGAGCCGGCGCCGATCCGAGACCGATGAGCAGGAGGGCCGCAGCGGCTGCGGCGAGCGCTTTGTGGCGCATGTGAGTTCCCCTCTCCCTGGGTAGTGACGCCGAGCCTGCCACCGCCGACCACCGCACGGCAAGCATCTGCCTCAGTGGATCATGTCGCGAACCGATCGACGAGCGTCGCGTGAGCTATGTCGCGAAGCGCTCGACGAGGCGGATCAGGGTGGGAAGGCCCCGCGAAGTCGCCGGCCCCCCGGTGAGGTGCCCGAGCACCGGCGTCGCGTTCGATTCGCGATCGCGTTCGTTGATCGCGATCGTCCAGCCGGCGCCTGTCGCGACCAGTCGGCAGCGCCGGCGGGCCGCCTCCTCGACGGCGACAGGATCGTCGAGGTCGACGATGCCACCCCTGTGGAGCGTGAGCTCGCGGCGCGCGGCATCCGGAGCGGTGGCGTGCACGTCGACCAGTTCGACCACCTGCCGGAGCGGCATCCCGAAGACCTCGCGGTCCACGCCGCATCGCGCGGTCAGGGCTGCTCGCACATCCTCGAGGATGCCGTCCAGGTCGGGGTCGGCGCGGTCGCTGGCGCGGGCGCTGTCGCTTGCGCGGGCGGGGGCACGGGCCCGGGCGGGGACGCCGGCGGGGGCGGGGGTGCCGGCGGGGGCGCCGGAATGGAAGATCACGGTGCCGTTGCTCTGGAAGGGGACGGCGTCGGGGAAACCGGCGTCGGTGAAGGCCGCGAGCAGGTCTGCAGTGAAAGGATGTCCGCGCTGACCCTGGTTCACATTGCGGAAGAACGCCACACAGTGCACTCGCGACCTACCCCTCGCCCGTGCCCGTCGCGTCTGGATCCGTGCGCTCGCCCATGCCCGTCGCGCCCGTCTCCCGCCGCTCGAGGATGCGCTGAACCTGCCAGCGGTGGATGTCGGGAATCCACTCCAGCGGCGCGTCAGGTCCGACCCGCGGGTCGTCGGGCTCGGTTCCGTCTCGCAGCGCTCGAACGTAGGCCAGATCGAGGTCGATCCGTGCACGCAGCTGGGCGGCGTCGCCGATGGAACCGTGACCAGGGATGACGACATCCGCTCGCTCAGCGACGCTATCGAGAAGCTCGAGCGCCTCGAGGTAGTCGGAGATCGGCTGCCGTGCCTGCAGATCGAGGAAGGGCATGAGGGTGTCGGACAGCATGTCACCCACGACGAGGACGCGGCTCGGCTCGATCAGCAGCGCGGCATGGCCCTCGGAATGGCCGCGATGCTCGAGAACAATGACGCGAGGGCGCTCCCACGGGATCTCCGAGGCACCGCCGGGAAGCGCGGTGAGGTGACCGAGCAGCTCCATGGGGATCTCATCGGCGTACTCAGGTGGAAGCCCTTCGGCGACGTCGTCGATCCAGTCCGGTTGCGCGAGCACGTCGCGCATGAGGGCCGCGCCCCTCGCCGTCGCGTATCGCGGCGCCGAGCCGAAGGACGGATGCCAGAGGACGTGATCCCAGTGCGGGTGGGTGGAAAAGGCAGCGACCACGGGCTGATCGAGCGCGTGGAGGTCATGTGCGAGGTCCTTCAGTTCGCCGTTGGTGATGCCCGGATCGACGAGGAGCACGCCCCCACGACCCTGCACGACGACGGTGTTGCTGGCGATGAACTCGCTCTGGTGCACCCAGACTCCGTCGGCGACCTGTTGCAGCATGGCGCCCCCTCTCACGGCTCTCTGCCGCTGCATGCGACGCTACTCCGGTGGACGGACATTCGTATATTTATCCACAGCGTGGTTTGATGGACCTCTTCAGTGTCGTAGCTATGTACTACGGTCTGGGGTATGACATTCACGCCGCCGGATGAGCCGGGTCCCGGGTTCTTCGATCGGGTGCCCGAGGATGCGGGGTTCTTCGACATGGTGCCGGAGGATCTGGTCTGGGATGCGGAGGTCGCCGATCGGGCGCCGGTGGTGCCGGATGATGTGGAGTTGGTGACCGATGTTGCGGTGATGATGTCGGTGTTCGCGGCGCAGCGGTTGGAGCGGGTGGAGGGGTTGCGGCGCAACGCGTTGGCGGACCCGGGGCGGTATGGCGGGGGCACGGTGCAGATCGTGGAACGCTCGGTGCGGTTGGAGTTGGCGGCGGCGCTGCGGGTCACC
>NZ_JAYRDE010000122.1:0-8192 GCF_041909575.1 Microbacterium sp.
AGGTGCTTGCCGATGAGCCCGCCCTTGCTGTGCGCAACGAGCACGCGCCCGGCGGGCGCGACCGGCAGGTCGGCCAGGTAGCGCGAGAGGCGCTCCGCTGTCTCCGCGATCCCCCGCCGGTTGACGCCGAGTTCGTGCACCACGCGCACGCGGTGCCCGGCGTCGGCGAGGGTGTCGCCCAGCGGCCGCAGGAAGGTCCAGTGCTCGTACACGCCGGGGAGCAGGACGACCTCGGGCAGTCCGGCCGATCCGGCCTGCCACTTCGGCGGCGTCGGCCGGCGGTGCCCCATCGCCCAGGGCAGAGCCAGGATCGCCAGCTGTCTCCGCGCGGCATAGACGTAGTCCGCCGTCCACCACATCGCCCGCTGCAGGCTCCATGGCCTGCCGCCGTCAGGGGCGGCGCCGGCGGGGGTCATGGCCGCAGTCTAGGGCGCGATCGGCGCGGCGACGGACTCGGCGGTGCCGCGGACGCCGACGATCGCCGCCTCGACCACCGCGGCGGCCAGCGCGTCGATCACCTCCGGCGGCTGCCACTGCACCGGCCCGTGCACGGCGATCTCGGCGAAGCCGTGGACGGCCGACCAGCACGGCCATTCGGCGAACGGCCTGCGCTCGGAGGCGAGGGCTCCGGCATCCACCATCTGGTCCAGGGTGTCCAGCAGGAGGCGGAACGGCGCGACGACCTCGTCGTCGAGGGTCACGATCTCCTCGCCGCCCTGCGGATCCTGCGTGGCGAAGGCGAGCTCGAACCACCCGCGCTCGGCGCGGGCGAAGTCGATGTAGGCGAGGCCGACGCGTCGCAGGCGCTCGATCGAGGCCGCCGCGGCGGATTCGGCCGGGGGAGCGGCATTGACGCGCGCGCGGATGGCCCGGGCGAGAGCCAGCTGCGCCTCGCCCGCGACCGCGCGGATGAGGTGCTCGCGGTCCGCGAAGTGGCGGTACGCGGCGTTCGGCGAGACGCCGGCGGCTCTCGTCACCTCGCGCAGCGAGACGGCGGCAGGACCGCCGGTGCGTGCCAGGCGGAGGCCTTCGTCGATGAGCGCACGTCGGAGGTCCCCGTGATGATAGGTGCGTAGCTGCGCAGCCATTGCCGTGCCTCACAAGAATGTGTACGGTGTGAACATCAATGTACACGGTGTCCACATCGAGCTTAGTCCACCGTGCACCCCCATCCGTCGCACACGCAGAAGGACAACCGATGAGCCAGCCGACGCCCGCACCGCGGACGGACGATCACAATCAGTCCGCGCCCGGACCGCGGACGGTCCGCGCCTTCTACCAGGTGCTCGCCAACACGGCGCTCGCCAACGTCACGTCGAGCTTCCTGTGGTTCGCGCTGACGTTCTGGGCCTATCTCGAGACCGAGTCGGTGCTGGCGACGGCGATCATCGGCGGCTCGTACATGCTCCTCGTCGCCGTGTTCGGCGTGGTGTTCGGGGTCATCGTCGACCACATGAAGAAGAAGGCGGTCATGGTGCTCTCGAGCCTCGTGACGCTCTCCACCTACCTCATCGCCGGTGCCCTCTACCTCGCCTTCCCCGAAAGTGTGCTCATCGACTGGGGCGGGCCGTGGTTCTGGGTGTTCGCCGGCGTGATCCTCATCGGCGGCGTCGTCGAGAACCTCCGCAACATCGCGCTTTCCACGACCGTGACGCTCCTGGTCCCCTCCGACCGGCGCGATCGCGCCAACGGTCTCGTCGGCGCGGTACAGGGCATCGCGTTCATGGTGACGAGCGTGTTCTCCGGCCTGTCCATCGGACTGCTCGGCATGGGGGCGACCGTCGTCATCGCGATCGCGGCCACGGCGGTCGCGCTCGTCCACCTGCTCTTCGTGTCGATCCCCGAGCGCGGCATCGCGCACGTCGAGGGCGAGGCACCGAAGGGCTTCGGCTTCCGCGAGGTCATTCCGGCGGTGCTCGCCGTTCCCGGGCTTCTCGCACTGATCCTCTTCACCACGTTCAACAACCTGGTCGGCGGCGTCTTCATGGCCCTCATGGATCCGTACGGCCTGACCCTGTTCTCGGTCGAGGTGTGGGGCGTCATCCTGGGCATCACGAGCATCGGGTTCATCATCGGCGGCGGGCTGGTGGCCAAGTTCGGTCTCGGCAAGAATCCCGTGCGCACGATGCTGCTGGTCAACATCGGCATCGCGATCCTGGGCATGACGTTCGCGATCCGCGAGTGGTGGTGGCTGTACGCCCTCGGCATCCTGATCTTCATGTGCCTCATGCCGATCGCCGAGGCCGCCGAGCAGACGATCGTGCAGCGGGTCGTGCCGTTCGAGAAGCAGGGCCGCGTGTTCGGCTTCGCTGCCAGCGTCGAGTCCGCCGCCGCGCCCATCTCGGCGTTCGTGATCGGGCCGCTGGCGCAGTTCTGGCTGATCCCCTACATGGACTCGCCCGCAGGCCAGGAGTCCCTCGGCTGGCTCCTCGGTCCCGGCGAGGCGCGTGGCATCGCCCTGGCCTTCCTCGGTGCGAGTGCGCTGCTGCTGATCGTGGTGATCCTGGCCTTCGTCTCGAAGCCGTACCGTGAACTCTCCGCGGCCTACGCGGCGGCGCCCCCGTCGCTGCACACCGACGGACAGGGGGCGGATGCCGCATCCCCGACGGATGCCGCATCCCCGACGGATGCCGCAGCGCCGACACCGGCGAGCGAGACCTCGCTCAGCCCGCGGTCGTGACCGACGGCACGCGGAATCGGCGCCGGTAGGCGGCCGGGCTCACGCCCGTCACACGCTTGAACAGCCGGCGGAAGAACGCCGGATCCTCGTACCCGACCGCCCAGCCCACGGCCTCGACCGAGTCTTCGCTGCGCTCGAGGCGCCGCTTTGCCTCCTCGACCCGCACCCGCTGCACGTAGGCGAGCGGACTGACTCCGGTCGCCTCGGTGAATCGGCGCTTGAAGGTGCGTTCGGCGAGGCCCGAGCGCACGACGAGCTGCTCGACCGGTGCGGCGACCGAGAAGTGCGCGCGCAGCCACTCCTGTGCATCGGCGACCACGGCGTCGCCGTGATCGCTGCGGCCCTCGAACACCATGTAGGGGGCGAGGCCGTCCTGGTGCCACTGCAGGGCGAACATGCGCGCCGCCTCCTGCGCGACCGTCGCCCCGGCGTACCGGCCGGTGAGATACAGCACCAGGTCGTGCCAGGTGGTGGACGCTCCCGAGGTGATCAGCTCGTCGCGGGTTCCCGTCACCATGAGCGCCCGCTCCGGGTGCACGCGCAGCGCGGGACGGGACGCCTCCAAGTGGCGCGCGTAGTCGTAGTGGACGGTGACGTCGCGGTCGTCGAACAGCCCGGTCTCGGCGAGCAGGAAGATCCCGGAGCAGGCCGAGCACAGCAGCGCACCCTGCGCGTGCATCCGCGCGGCCCACTCGACCAGCGCCGGGTAGCGCCCGCGCTTCCACCCGGCGGGGCCGAGAACGACCGACGGCACGATCACGATGTCGGTCGCCGGAAGATCGGCGACCGATCGTGCGACGGGAACGGGCACGCCGCTGACCCCCATCAGCGGTCCCTCGCGCTCGCCGACGATCTGCGCCCGGAATGGCGCCGGCCCGTCGCCGATGCCCATCAGCTCGAAGGAGTTGAGCACGTCGAGGACGCCGAACATCGTCGCAACCCCGGTGTCGGGCAGCGCGACGACGCTCACCGTGAGCGGGCGTGCGTCGGGCATGGGTCCTCCTGAGACCACATCGTGGCATGAATGGACCGAACGAGGGTCGGGATGCCCCTGAACGCCGGGGCGCGGCATCCGGAGCATGGAATCACACCCCATCGAACGGACCCGAAAGGACCGACACATGAACACCACGACAGTGGATGAGACAGCACTGCAGGCATTCGTCCTCAAGGCGGTGGACGACCTGGGAGCGGGCTACCTCGGCGTCATGGTGAGCCTCGGCGCGAGGCTCGGCCTCTACCGCGCGCTCGCCGACGAGGGCCCCCTGACCTCGGCCGGCCTCGCCGCCCGCACCGACTGCGCCGAGCGCTACGTGCGCGACTGGGCGGCCTCGCAGGCCGCCGCGGGCTACCTCGTGTACGACCCCGAGGAGCGGACGTTCGCGCTGACGCCCGAGCAGGCGCTCGTGCTGGCGAACGAGGAGAGCCCGGTGTACCTGCCGCCAGCCTGGAACGTGCCGGCGGCGATGTGGTCGGACGAAGCCAAGGCTCTGCACGCCTTCCGGACCGGGGAGGGGATCGCGTGGGGCGATCACGACCCTCGGCTGGCGCACGGCACCGCGGCGTTCTACCGCAACGGATACCGCGCCGCCCTCACCTCGCAGTGGCTCCCCGCCCTCGACGGCGTCGTGGACGCGCTCGAGCGCGGCATCGCTGTCGCCGACGTCGGCGCCGGTCACGGTCACACCACCGTCATGATGGCCGAGGCCTTTCCCCGGTCGCGGTTCCACGGCTTCGACAGCCACGCGCCGTCGGTCTCGGAGGCGCGTCGCAACGCCCGCGCGGCCGGCGTCGAGGAGCGCGTCGTGTTCGAGCAGGTGCGCGCCGACGCCTACGAGTCGGGCGGGTTCGGCCTGATCTGCTTCTTCGACGCGCTGCACGACATGGGCGACCCGTCCGGCGTGCTGCGTCACGCCGCCTCGGCTCTCACCCCGGACGGCACGCTGCTGCTCGTCGAGCCGAACGCCGCGGACCGGCTCGAGGACAACCTCACGATGATCGCGCAGACCTACTACGCGGCCTCGAGCATGATCTGCACCGCGCACTCCCTCGCGGACGGCGGCGAGCTCGTGCTCGGAGCGCAGGCCGGACCCGCGCGACTCACCGAGGTGCTCCACACGGCCGGATTCAGCCGGGTGCGCGTGGTCGCCGAGACCCCCTTCAACCTCATCATCGAGGCCAAGCGCTGAGCGCATCCCCGTCCTCGGCGGCAGCCGGTCACGACGACGACTGCCGCCGAGGGCGCTGCGGGGCTACTGTCGGAGCGTGCCCGAGGGACTGGAGACCCCGGTCGTCGTCGACTTCCCACTGCGCGGGGAGAACTGGGTGGCGGTGACGACGCCGGTGTCCGGGGTGCCCAGCCACGGCGTCGACATCCTCGGACAGCGGTACGCGTACGACTTCGTGAAGGTCGACGAGCGTCCCGGCATGCACGTCCACCCGTCCCCGACGATCATCGCCGCGACGATCGGCGGCCGCACGTCGCGGTGCTACGCGTGGGGCGAGGAGATCTGCGCACCCTTCGAAGGAGAGGTCGTGGAGGCGGTCGACGGCATGGCGGAGCGCCGCTGGGTCAATCCGCTCCGCGAAGCCGTGCGGGGGATCTGGAACGGCCTGACCTTCCGCCCGGAGAAGATCCCCGCGATCCTCGGCAACCACGTGATCCTCCGCGCGGGCGCGGTGTACGCCGGTTTCGCGCACCTCGCGCCGGGAACAGTGGCTGTCCACGCCGGCGAGCGCGTGCCCGCGGGGACTGTGCTCGGCCGCGTCGGGCACACCGGCAACTCGACCTCCCCGCACCTGCACTTCCAGCTCATGGACAGCGCGGACCTCCTGGTCGCCGAGGGCATCGCCTGCGCCTTCCGCGCCTACGACGTGCGGCAGGGAGCCGAGTGGATCCGCGTGGAGTCGGGGTTCCCGGGTCAGCGCGAACGACTGCGGTCGGTGAGCGGCACGCCCTGACCGCTCGCCGCCGGGTCGTGCCCACGGACCGTCGCTACCTCCGGTGCGCCCGCACCGCAAGCCCCGTGCGTGACAGGCGACGCGGCGCCTAGCGTTGCGGCATCCGAAAGGAGTCCATCATGACCAGCAACCCCGTTCCTCCCGTCATCCCGCCCGCCGACAGCGACCGATCCGACGAGCCCGACGTGTTCGCCGACGACGACCGGCCGCTCGACCCCGACCTGGACGACGACCGCCAGACGAGCGCCGCCGCCGACGAGCGTGCCGCGCGCGAGGGCGAGCTCGACGGCGACGTCGACGACCGACCCTGATCGATCGACGTCCGACCTCGATCATCGGCCCGCGATCGCAGAGATCCCGCCAAGATGGACACATGACCGCAATCCCCACCGTGACGCTCAACGACGGCACCGAGTTCCCCGAACTCGGCCTCGGCACCTACAACCTTCGCGGCGACGACGGCGTGTCGGCCATCGTCTCGGCGATCGAGTCCGGCTATCGCCTCCTCGACACAGCGGTCAACTACGAGAACGAGCGCGAGGTCGGTGAGGCGGTGCGCCGCAGCGGCCTCGACCGCGATGAGCTCATCGTCACATCGAAGATCCCCGGGCGGCACCACGGCTTCGAGCAGGCGATCGACAGCATCCAGGGATCGCTCGGGATGCTGGGGCTCGACCGCATCGACCTGCAGCTGATCCACTGGCCGAACCCCAGCGTGGGCAGGTACGTCGACACGTGGCGGGGCATGATCGAGGCGCGCGAGCGCGGCCTCGTGCGCTCGATCGGCGTCTCGAACTTCACCGAGGCGATGCTCACCGAGCTCATCGATGAGACCGGCGTGGTGCCTGCGGTGAACCAGGTCGAGCTGCACCCCTACTTCCCGCAGACGGCTCTGCGCGCCTTCCATGCGGAGCACGGCATCCGCACGGAGAGCTGGAGCCCGCTCGCCCGGCGCTCGGAGCTGCTCACCGAGCAGCTCCTGCAGGAACTCGCCGTCGTGCACGACGTGACCCCGACGCAGCTCGTGCTGCGCTGGCACGTGCAGCTGGGCAGCACGCCGATCCCGAAGTCGGCCGATCCCGACCGGCAGCGCGAGAACGCCGACGTCTTCGGCTTCGCGCTGAGCGACGATCAGGTCGACGCGATCTCGGGCCTCGAGCGCGGTCGCCTGTGGGACGGCGACCCCGACACCCACGAGGAGATGTAGCGGGGCCCCCGCGACCGCCAGCCGGGTCAGCGCGCGGCGAGCCACTCCGCGAAGGTCTGGCGCCCGAGCACAGCGCCGGCGCCCGGCAGCGCGAGTCCGGCCCGCATGCCCTTCATCTGGGGGCCGGGCAGACTCACGCGCGGGATCCATCCGCGGTGGCCCGTGTGCCGGGCGAAGGCGCGGACCATCTCGTCCAGACGTTCCTCGCGCGGCCCGGCGAGGTCGCGCGCGCGTCCCTGCGGCTGCCCCGCCGCGAGGTCGGCGAGGTGCTCGCCGACCTCGCGTGCCGCGATCGGCTGCACGCGCGCCCGCGGCGCGAGGTGGAGCGGACCGGCCTTCGCCCGCTCGAACAGCTGCCCGGCGAACTCGTGGAACTGCGTCGCCCGCAGGATCGTCCACGGGAGAGCGGATGTCTCGACCACCCGCTCCTGGGCCACCTTGCCTGCGTAGTAGTCGTAGGGCATGCGATCGATGCCGACGATCGAGAGCACGACGACGTGCCGTGCACCCGCGCGGTGCGCGGCCGCCAACAGGTTCCCCGTCGCCTCCGTGAAGAACGCCGTCGCGTCGCCGGCGTTGAGGGTCGTCACGTTCACGGTGTCGATCACCGCATCGACACCCTCGAGCGCGGCATCCAGCCCGGCACCGGTGATCAGGTCGACGCCGCCGCTGCGGCTCAACGCGATGGGCTCGTGGCCGGCTGTGCGCACGGCCTCGACGGTGGGGGCTCCGACCGTGCCGGTTGCCCCGGCGATGGCGATCCTCATGAGCAGGTCCTTTCGCGAGCGGCTTCTGCGCTCCTGAACATCCGACGACGCCGCACGCCAGAATGTGAGGCACCCGCTCACATTCTCCGACGCTGCGTCGTCGGCTCCGCAGGAGGATCGCCATGGACGACGTCGAGGTGCTCGAGGGCGAGCGGCGGAACCTGCTCGCGCTCGCCTATCGCATGCTCGGCACGGTGACCGATGCCGAGGATGCCGTGCAGGAGACCTACGTGCGGTGGTACCGGCTGACGCCCGACGAGCGCGCCGAGATCCGCAACCCGGGCGCCTGGCTGACGCGTGTCGCGAGCCGCGTGTGCCTCGACGTGCTCGGCTCGGCCCGCGTGCGACGCGAGCGCTACGTCGGCGAGTGGCTGCCGGAGCCCGTGCCGGGGGAGTCGCCGATCGCGGCATCCGCCCCCCTCGATCCTCTCGACCGCGTCACCATCGACGATTCGGTGTCGACCGCGCTCCTGGTCGTGCTGGAGTCGCTGAGCCCGGCGGAGCGGGTCGCGTTCGTGCTGCACGACGTCTTCGGGGTGCCGTTCGCCGAGATCGCCGAGACGGTGGGGCGGACTCC
>NZ_JAYRDE010000123.1:0-8102 GCF_041909575.1 Microbacterium sp.
CGCATCGGTGAGCTTCGCGAACGCCTCGGCGTGGACCTGCTCGATCGTCTCGGGCGGTGCGGTGCGCAGCAGGTAGCGGTACCGCTCGATGGCGATCTCGTCCTCGCTGCGCGGCGGCTGCGTGCCCGGCCGGCCGCCGCCTGCCTGAGGCACGGGCGGTGCCTGACGGTCGGGCTCGTCGCTTCCGAACAGGCGGTCCATGAATCCCATGTCGTCCTCCGTGTGCGTGGGGACTCCGACGCTAGAGCCGCTTCCTTGGAGCCCGCTGAACCGGCGCGCCGGGACCGTCACCCGGTGCGGGCGAACGCTTCGCTGACCCACCGCGCGTGAAGCAGCCAGGGGTCCTCGACACCGGTTGCCAGCCCGCCAATGTGCTCGAGGAGGGCGGGAGAGCTGCGGAACCACTCGGTGCCGGCGAACCGGTCGCCCGCGAACTGCGCATGACGCCGACGCTCCCGCAGGCGGTCGCCGCGCTCGAAGGCGAGCAGCTCGTCGTGCCAGATCGCCGACAGCCGCTGGCGCGGGTTCGCCGTCGTGCCGATCTTGATGCGGTCGTCGTAGCGCAGGTAGTACACGACGTCGACGCGCGGCGGCGGCAGCTCGTGGTCGACGACGTCGCCGTGGCGCCACTCGCACACCGCGCACAGCCATCCCGACGGGTAGAACACCCCGAGGCGCGAGCCGCACAGGCCGCACGGAGCCGGCAGCGCGTCGGTCACGCCGCTGCGACGCTGGTCCCACTCGGATGCCGCGGCCAGATGCCACTCGCACAGCGGCACCGGAGCATCGACGGGGACGGGGCCGCGGCATCCGCTCCCCACGAGACACTGACCGGGCACACCGCGAGTGTAGGAACCGGCTCCGACATCGCCGGGCACGCGAAAGGGCCGGAACCCGAAGGTCCCGGCCCTTTCGATGTGTCGATGCGCTGCGCGCTACTCGATCACCGATGCGGTGATCAGCGGCCCGACAGCTTCTCGCGCAGAGCGGCGAGCGCCTCGTCGTCGGCGAGCGTGCCCGCAGGGCCGCTCTCGGACGAGAAGGTCGACGCGCCGGTCTCGACCGGAGCGGCGGCCTCGGCCTCGAGGGCCTTCGCCACGGCGGCCTTGTGAGCCTCCCAGCGACCCTGGGCCGCAGCGTACTCCTGCTCCCACTTCTCGCGCTGAGCGTCGAAGCCCTCGAGCCAGGCGTTGGTCTCGGGGTCGAAGCCCTCGGGGTACTTGTACTCGCCGTTCTCGTCGTACTCCGTGACCATGCCGTACAGGGCGGGGTCGAACTCGGTGCCGAAGGGGTCGACCGACTCGTTCGCCTGCTTCAGCGAGAGCGAGATGCGGCGACGCTCGAGGTCGATGTCGATGATCTTGACGAAGACCTCTTCGCCGACCGACACGACCTGCTCGGCGAGCTCGACGTGCTTGCCCGACAGCTCGGAGATGTGCACGAGGCCCTCGATGCCGTCCGCCACGCGGACGAACGCACCGAACGGAACGAGCTTGGTGACCTTGCCCGGAGCGACCTGACCGATCGCGTGGGTGCGGGCGAAGACCTGCCACGGGTCCTCCTGCGTCGCCTTCAGCGACAGGGAGACGCGCTCGCGGTCGAGGTCCACCTCGAGGATCTCGACGGTGACCTCCTGGCCCACCTCGACGACCTCGGACGCGTGCTCGATGTGCTTCCACGAGAGCTCGGAGACGTGCACGAGGCCGTCCACGCCGCCGAGGTCGACGAACGCACCGAAGTTGACGATCGACGAGACGACGCCCTTGCGGACCTGGCCCTTGTGCAGGTTGTTGAGGAACGTGGTGCGCGACTCGGACTGCGTCTGCTCGAGCAGGGCGCGGCGCGAGAGCACGACGTTGTTGCGGTTCTTGTCGAGCTCGAGGATCTTGGCCTCGATCTCCTGGCCGAGGTACGGCGTGAGGTCGCGGACGCGGCGCAGCTCGATGAGCGAGGCCGGCAGGAAGCCGCGGAGGCCGATGTCGACGATGAGTCCACCCTTGACGACCTCGATCACGGAGCCGGTGACGACACCGTCGTTCTCCTTGATCTTCTCGACGTCGCCCCACGCGCGCTCGTACTGGGCGCGCTTCTTCGACAGGATGAGGCGGCCTTCCTTGTCCTCCTTCTGGAGAACCAGCGCCTCGACGGCGTCGCCGACCTTGACGACCTCGTTGGGGTCGACGTCGTGCTTGATGGAGAGCTCGCGCGAGGGGATGACGCCCTCGGTCTTGTAGCCGACGTCGAGGAGGACCTCGTCGCGGTCGATCTTCACCACGGTGCCTTCGATGAGGTCTCCGTCGTTGAAGAACTTGAGGGTCTTCTCGACCGCTGCCAGGAAGTCCTCAGCAGATCCGATGTCGTTGATCGCGACCTGCTTGGTGGCCGGGGCGGTCGTTGCGGTAGTCATGTAGTGGGTTGTCCTTGTTGGGTTGGGGTGTCGGGCTCGGTCCGAGTTTTCGCGGTCCGATCGCGCCATGGCGAACGGATGCCTCGAGCCGAAGCGAAGCGGATTGATTTTGGTGCGATGCCACTCTGCGTCCCGCGCGTGCCGGAGCCGAGGCGTGGCGATACGAGCCACACGAGTGACAGTCCAGGGTATCAGAACGCAGCCCCGCCCCGCGATGTTCCCGGCAGGGCGCAGCGGGCCGACGCTACGGGCGCAGCAGCACCTTCGTCGCACGTCGCTCGTCCATCGCCGCGTAGGCCTCGGCGGCCTCGGTCAGCGGCAGCTCCATGTCGAACACGAGCCCGGGCCGGATGGCGCCCGAGCGCACGTCGGGCAGCAGTTCCGCGATGTATCCGCGCACCGGCGCAACCCCGCCGTTCACGCCGACGTTGCGGCCGAACATCTGCCGGATGGGCAGCTCCGGACCACCGTTGGGCACGCCGACGTAGCCGACCATCCCTCCGGGCCGTGCCGAGCGCAGCGCCTGGTCCATGGACTCCTTCGTGCCGACGCACTCCAGGACACGGTCGGCGCCGATGTCGCCGGTGAGCTCGCGCACGCGCGCGACGCCGTCATCGCCGCGCTCCTCCACGATGTGCGTCGCCCCGAACTCGCGCGCGAGGGCCTGACGCTGCGGGTGGCGCGACATCGCGATGATCGTCGTCGCGCCGAGGCGCTTGGCCGCGATGATCGCGCAGAGCCCGACGGCGCCGTCTCCGACGACGGCCACCGAGTCGCCCGGACCGACCCCGGCGGAGACGGCAGCGTGGTGCCCGGTGCCCATGACGTCGCTGAGGGTCAGGAGCCCCGGGATCTCGTCGTCCGAGACGGGTCCCGGCACCACCGCGAGCGTGCCGTCGGCGAGCGGGACGCGCACGCGCTCGCCCTGTCCGCCGTCGGCGAAGCCGCCCAGCCGATCGGCGCTCCCCCACCAACCGCCGGTGAGGCACGAGGTGCTCACCCCGTTGCGGCAGTTCGCACAGGTGCCGTCGCACACGTAGAACGGCGCGATCACGAAGTCGCCGACGCGCACCTCGCGCACCTCCGGTCCGACGGCTTCGACGACGCCGACGAACTCGTGGCCGATCCGGTGGGGCTCGTCCGTGGGGGTCACGCCGCGGTACGGCCACAGGTCCGAGCCGCAGACGCACGCGGCGACGACCCGCACGATGGCGTCGCCGCCGGTGGAGAGCTCGGGATCGGGGACTTCTTCTACGCGGATGTCGCGCGCGGCGTGGATGACGGTGGCAAGCATGTTCCGAGCCTAGGCCGCGCGGCAGTGGGCGTGGCGGCGCGCGCGTAGGGTGGGCGCATGATCCCCGAGCCGGGCACCTATCGCCACTTCAAGGGCGGACTCTACGAGGTGGTCGGCGTCGCCCGGCACAGCGAGACCGAGGAGCAGCTCGTCGTCTACCGTCCGCTCTCGGGCGATTCCGGACTGTGGGTGCGGCCCCTGGCGATGTGGAACGAGCCCGTCGAACGGGACGGCTACGCCGGACCCCGCTTCGTCCGCGTCGACTGACCGCTCGGTCCGGCGCGGCACAGCGTCAGCCCGCGATGGCGTGCCCGATGTGCTCGTCGCCTGCGCCGAAGCGGATCGTCCTGCCGATCGTGGAGTCGTCGGCGATCGCCGCGGCGATCACGGCCGCCACGTCCGCGCGCGACACCTCGCCGCTTCCCTCGGGATCGAGCTCGATGCGCCCCGTCGGCGCATCGAGCGTGAGCGTGCCCGGTGCCAGGATCGTCCAGTCGAGGTCACTGGCGGCGAGGTGAGCGTCGGCGGCCCACTTCGCGTCCGCGTAGGGGAAGAACGAGGCGTCCGCGGCGATGCCGTGATCGGCGCGGGAGCCGATCCAGGACACCATGATGTAGCGGTCCACCCCGGCCGCTCGCGCCGCGTCCATCGAGCGGATGGCGGCGTCCCGGTCGACGGCGTACGTCCGTGCCGGGTCGCCTCCGCCCGCGCCGGCCGACCAGACCACGACGTCGTTGCCGCTGATGAGGTTCGTCAGCTGCGCGACGTCGAACGACTCGATGTCGGCGACCAGGGGCTGCGCGCCCGTCGCCGCCACATCGGCCTCATGCGCGGGATTGCGGATGACCGCCGTCACGGTATGCCCGTGCGCCGCGAGGAGCGGCTCGAGGAGGAGAGCGACCTTTCCGTGTCCGCCGAAGATCAGGATGCGGGCCATGGGAGTCCTTTCGTCGGTCGTTCCACGCTAGCGCGCAGCCAGCAGGCTGTGCCTGCGACCCCACAGCAGGTAGAACACGAGCACCACGGCGACCCATGCGGCGAACCACGCGTAGGTCTCCCAGCCGAGGCCCGAGATCAGGTACAGGCACGCGAGGATCGACAGGATCGGCGTCACGGGATATCCCGGGACGCGGAACGCGCGCGGCAGGTCGGGACGCGTGCGACGGAGCACCATCACTGCGATCGACACCACGATGAACGCCACGAGGGTGCCCATCGACACCATGTCCCACAGGTTCGACAGCGGGATCAGGCCGGCGAGCAGCGCCACGACGCCGGCGGCGACCGCTGTCGCGAACACGGGCGTGTGGGTGTGCGGCGCCACACGCGCGAACGGCTTCGGAAGCAGGCCGTCCCGGCCGATCGCGTAGAGGATGCGACTCTGCCCGAACAGCGTGACGAGTGTCACGGAGAAGATCGAGATGACCGCGCCCGCGGCGAGCAGCGTCGCCGGCCACTGCGCGCCGAGGACATCGCCGAGGATCACGGCGAGACCGGCGCTCTGCTGGTCGGGATCCTCGAAGTCCTGCCACGGCTGCGCGCCCACCGCGGCGATCGCGACGAACAGGTAGACCGCGACCACGACGGCGAGGGCGATCATGATCGCCCGAGGCAGCGACCGCTGGGGATCGCGCACCTCGTCGCCGGCGGTCGACACCGCGTCCAGGCCGATGAACGTGAAGAAGATGGTCCCGGCCGCGGCCGTCACGCCCGCGGCGCCCTGCGGGGCGAAGTCGGCGAAGTTGTCGCCCTGGAACGCGGTGATCGCGATCGCGCCGAACATGAGGAGGACCGCGATCTTGATGAGGACCATGATCGTGTTCACGGTCGCCGACTCGCGCGTCCCCCGGACGAGCAGCAGGACGCACAGCGCGACGAGCACCACCGCGGGAAGGTTGATCACCCCGCCCTCGAGCGGACCGACGGTCAGCGCCGGCGGGATGGTCCAGCCGAACAGGTCGCCGACGAGTCGGTCGAGGTACCCGCTCCACCCCGAGGCGACGGCCGCCGTCGACACGCCGTACTCGAGCACCAGGCAGGCCGCCACGCCGATCGCGACGATCTCCCCGAGGGTGGCGTACGCGTAGGAGTAGGTCGAGCCCGACACGGGCACCGCCGACGCCATCTCGGCATAGCAGACCGCCGAGAGCCCGGCGGCGACCGCCGCGACGAGGAAGGCCAGGATCACGGCGGGACCGGCGAGCGGCACCGCCTCGTGCATGACGAAGAAGACTCCCGTGCCGATCGTCGCACCGACACCCAGCATCGCAAGCTGGAACGTGCCGATCCCGCGCGTGAGACCGCCCGGTGAGGGCGCCGGCGGGGTGACGGGCTTTCGGCGGAAGAGTTCACTGGTGATGCTCATGCGTGGTCCTTCAGGATTCGTCGCCACCCGGCGCGGCTCGTCAGCCACCGTACCCGCTCCCCTCTCGCGCGACGGCCGGGATCAGGCGAACATGACCCGTGACGCTAGCGTCGGGGTATGACAGCAGATCTCGATCAGCTCGCCGCCCTCCTCGACGACCGCGCGCGGGCCGACGCGATGAGCGGCGTCGTCTCGGTCGACCTCGACGGCGAGGTCGTCCTCGCGGCCGCATACGGGCTCGCCGACCGGGCGCACGGCATCCCGAACACCGCCGGGACCCGCTTCGGCATGGCCAGCGCGAGCAAGGCGTTCACGGCGCTCGCGGTGATGTCGCTCGTCGAGGACGGCACCCTGCGGCTCGACACGCCGGTGCGCGGCATCCTCGGCGGCGATCTGACCGCGATCGACGACCGTGTGACCGTCGAGCATCTGCTGTCCCACACGTCGGGCATCGGCGACTACCTCGACGAGGAGGCGGACTGGGAGGTCGACGACTACGTCCTCACCGTTCCGGTTCACGAGCTCGCCGCGACCGAGGCGTTCGTGCGCGCGGTGGACGGCCACGCGCAGAAGTCAGCCCCCGGTGAGCGCTTCGCCTACAACAACGGCGGGTACATCGTGCTGGCCATCGTGGCCGAGCGGGCGTCCGGCATGCCGTTCCACGATCTCGTCGCGACCCGGGTGTTCGCCCCGGCCGGGCTCGGGGCCACCGGATACCTCCGTCTCGACGAGCTCCCCGGCGACGCCGCGCTGGGGTACGTCTACGCCGACCCCGCGTCGCTGCGCACCAACGTGCTGCACCTCCCGGTCCGCGGGAACGGCGACGGCGGAGCGTTCACCACGGCGGCCGATCTCAGCCGGCTGTGGCGGGCGCTGGCGGACGGCGCCGTGCTCCCGCGTGCCACCGTCGCCGAGATGTGGCGTCCCCGGGAGGACGTCCCGTCCGAGGGGCTCCGCTACGGGCTGGGATTCTGGCTCGATCGCGAAGGGCCGGGCGTCGTGCTGGAGGGCTACGACGCCGGCGTCTCGATCCGGTCGCGCTTCGATCCCGAGACGCGCGCGACGGTGACCATCGTCTCGAACACGTCCGAGGGCGCCTGGGGCGTGGTGCGGGCGTTCCGCGACCACCTCGCGGGCTGACCCGGGCGCCGAAGCGCTCAGGCGGCGAGCGCCGCACGATCGGCGATGATCGCGCGCGCGGCATCCCGCCCCGCGCGATTGGCCCCCACCGTGGACTGCGACGGCCCGTAGCCGATGAGGAACAGCCGCGGCTCGTCGATCGATCGTCCGTCGGCGACCCGGATGCCGCCCTCCGGCGTGCGCAGCCGCAGGGGCGCGAGATGGTCGATCGCGGCGCGGAATCCCGTCGCCCACAGGATCGCGTCGGCCGCGACGAACGTCCCATCGGGCATGCGAACCCCGTGCTCCTCGATCGAGGCGAACATCGGATGCCGCACGAGCACGCCCCGCTCCTGCGCGGCGCGGGCCCAGGGAGTCCAGTGCATCCCGGTCACCGAGATGACGCTGCCCGGCGGCAGCCCGCGACGCACGCGGTCCTCGACGCCGGCGATCGCCGCGACGCGTGCGGGGAGGTCGAACTCGTCCTCGCTCCACTCCGGCTCCCGGCGCGTCACCCAGAACGTCTCGGCGACGTGGGAGATCTCGTCGAGCAGCTGCACCGCCGAGATGCCCGCCCCGACGATCACCACCCGCTTCCCCGCGAACTCGTCGCGGGAGACGTAGTCCGCCACGTGGAGCTGCCTTCCGCGGAACCGCTCCTGCCCGGCGTAGTGCGGCCAGAACGGGCGGGACCACGTGCCGGTCGCGTTGATGACGTGCGAAGCGGCCCAGGTCGCGGCATCCGTCTCCACGATCAGCCGTCCGGCGGGATCCTCGTCCTCGCGCCGCACCGCCCGCACGCGCACCGGCCGGACGACGTCGAGCCGGTAGCGCTCCTCGTACGCGGCGAAGTAGGCGGGGAGGATGTCGCGGCTCGCCGCCCGCGGGTCGGCCGGGGGCACCGGGAACCCGGGCAG
>NZ_JAYRDE010000124.1:0-7795 GCF_041909575.1 Microbacterium sp.
CGTCCGTTGGGGCGCACATCGTGCGCCCCAACGGCTGACGCGCGCCCCAAACCCCGATGCCGGGCCGGCCGCCGCCGGGCCCGACGTGCCGGGCCGGCCGACGCCGAGCCGGCGCGGCCCGCTCAGCGGCGGGCGCGGGCGTACTGGGCGGGCCAGTAGTCGATGTCGACGCCGAGCTCGGATGCCGCGCGCAGGCCGTAGTGCGGATCGCGCAGCCACTCCCGCCCGGCCATGATCGCGTCGGCCTCGCCCGAGGCGAGGATGCGCTCGGCGTGTGCCGCGTCGTCGATCATGCCGACCGCGCTCACCGGGACGCCTGCGCTGCGCCGGACGCGCGCGGCGAGCTCGACCTGGTATCCCGGGCCGGTCGTGATCCGCTGGTGCGCGACGAGGCCGCCGCTGGAGATGTCGAAGAAGTCGACCCCCCGCGCGGCCGCCCAGCCCGCCACCGTGGCGGTCTGGTCGGCGTCCCAGCCGCCCTCGGCCCCGTCGGTGGCGGAGAACCGCACGAGCAGGGGGACGCCGGGAGCGGCATCCGTCACCGCATCGATCACGCGCAGCAGCAGGCGCGCACGGTTCTCGAGCGAGCCGCCGAAGTCGTCGTCGCGAAGGTTCGACAGCGGTGAGAGGAACTGGTGCAGCAGGTAGCCGTGCGCGGCGTGGATCTCGAGCACCTCGAACCCGGCGTCGATCGCGCGCCGGGCCGCGGCGCCGAAGTCCCGGATCGCTCGCTCGATGCCGGCGAGGTCGAGCGCGGCGGGCTCGGAGAATCCGTCGAATGCGACGGCGGAGGGCGCGACCGTCGCCCATCCGCCGTCGGCTTCGGGCACGCTGCCCCGGCGGCCCGAGAGAGGCGACCACGTCGAGGCCTTGCGTCCGGCGTGCGCCAGCTGCACGGCGGGCACCGCGCCGCGGGCACGGATCGCGGCGACGATCGGCTTCCAGGCGTCCCGCTGCGCGTCGTTCCACAGGCCGGTGTCCTCGGGCGAGATGCGTCCCTCGGGAGAGACGGCGGTCGCCTCGGCGATGACCAGGCCCGCCCCGCCCGAGGCGAACTGCGCGAGGTGGGTGTGGTGCCACTCCTGCGGCACCCCGTCCACGGCGCTGTACTGGCACATCGGCGAGACCCACAGCCGGTTGCGCAGAGTCAGGTCGCGCAGTGACAGGGGCGTGAAGAGGGTGCTCATTCGGGGGAGTCTCCGCGGGTAGGGTGGCGCCATGACCCGGTCATGGACGGCGGCGGACGCCGGGCGCGTCCTGCGAAGGCCAACGGCCTCGGATGACAAGTATTCCCGCGGTGTGCTCGGGGTCCGAACCGGCTCCGACGCGTATCCGGGAGCGGCGGTGCTCGGCGTCGAGGCGGCCTGGCGCACCGGCGTCGGGATGGTCCGGTACGTCGGGCCGGAGCGTCCGACGTCGCTCGTGCTGGCCCGGCGACCCGAGACGGTCGCCGCCGAAGGTCGCGTGCAGGCGTGGCTGATCGGGTCGGGGACGGATGCCTCGACGCGGCCGGCGCATGAGACGGAGGCCCTTCGCGGCATTCTGCACGACACGGATCCGGTCGTTGTCGATGCGGGAGCACTCGACCTCGCGGCGGATGCGACCGCACCGCGCATCCTCACGCCGCACGAGCGGGAGCACGCGCGGCTGCGCTCGGCGCTCGGGCTCGGACACCCCCCGGACGACCGTGCGGCGGCGGCGCGGGAGACGGCGGATGCGACCGGCGCCGTGCTGCTCCTGAAAGGCTCGACGACGATCGTGGCGGCACCGGGCGCGGCGGCGATCGAGGTGTCGGCCGGGACGCCGTGGCTCGCGACGGCGGGCACCGGCGATGTGCTCGCCGGCGTCATCGGGGCCCTCGTGGCGTCGGCCGTCGCGGACGGGAGGGCGACGGATGCCGCGTCCCTCGCCGGTCTGGCCGCGTCCGGGGCGTGGCTGCACGGCCACGCCGGGCGCCTGGCATCCGCTGACCGCGGCGGGGGTCCGGTCACGGCGCTGGACGTCGCCGAGGCCCTTGCCCGTGCGGTGGCCGACGCGCTCGACGCCGTGTGACCCCGCGCCGGGCGGAGCTCCCGGCGCGAAATAGGATGACAGGGTGTCGAGGCGGGCGGGGCTGTGGGTGGGCTTCGTGCTCGTGCACCTCGTCGTCGCGTCGCTCGGATTCGTGCTGCCCAACATGCCCATGGGCGACGTCACGCTCGTGTACGAGCCGTGGGCGAGTGCGGCCGTCGAGGACGGCTCGATCATGGGCATCGCGCAGGCGTGGGTCTATCCTCAGCTCGCCATCGTGCCGATGGTGCTCGCCCTCGGCCTGGAGTGGATCGCCGGCTACGAGGTGGCGTGGGCGCTGCTCGTGACGGCGCTCGACGCGCTCGCCTTCGCGCTGCTCGTCGGCCGCGGACGATCGGCGGGCCGCACGACGGCCGCCGCGTTCTGGCTCGCGTTCATGCTGCTGCTCGGACCGGTGGGGATGTACCGCCTGGATGCCGTCACTGTGCCGATCGCGCTCGCCGCGTCGCTCTGGCTGGTGGGCCGCCCGCTGCTGGCCTCGGTGCTGCTGTCGATCGCGACCTGGATGAAGGTATGGCCGGCCGCGCTCCTCGCCGCCGCGGTGATCTCCGTGCGCCGGCGCCTCCCGGTGGTGGCGGGCGCCGTGATCGTCAGCGCGCTCACGGTGGCGGCGATCGTCGCGTCCGGAGGAGGGGCGCACGCCTTCGGCTTCGTCGCGGGCCAGACCGGACGCGGCCTGCAGCTCGAGGCGCCCGTCACGGCGTGGTACCTGTGGCAGGCCGTGACGGGGGTCGAAGGAGCTTTCGTCTACTACGACTCCGACATCCTCACGTTCCAGGTCACCGGTGCCGGCGTCGACGCCGTGATCGCCGCGATGACCCCGCTGCTCGTGCTCGCCGTGCTGGGCGTGGCGGCGCTGGGCGCCGTGCGGGCGTGGCGTGGCGCCACGTTCGCGGCGCTGTTCCCCCCGCTCGCCCTGGCGCTGGTGCTCGCCTTCATCGTCTTCAACAAGGTGGGGTCGCCCCAGTTCCTCACGTGGATCATCACGCCGCTGGCCGTGGGCCTCGTGCTCGACCGTCGGCGATGGTGGCCGCCGGCGCTCGCGGGGCTCGCCGCGGCGCTCCTCACCCAGCTCGTCTATCCGCTGGTCTACGACCGGCTGATCGTCGCGGATGCACTGGCCGCCGGCATCCTCACCCTGCGCAATCTCGTGCTGATCGCGCTGCTGGCGTGGGCGGTCGCACGGGTCGCGCGCACCCGCCCCCACGTCCGATCGTCGCTCACCCACTGACCCCACGGAGGTTCCCATGCTCGTCGCCTTCTCCGTCGCTCCCAGCGGCACCGGCAATTCCGACGGCTCGGTGCACGACGCCGTCGCCGCGGCGGTACGCGTCGTGCGCGACAGCGGGCTGCCGCACCGCACCACGTCGATGTTCACCGAGATCGAGGGGGAGTGGGACGAGGTCTTCGACGTCGTGAAGCGCGCGACCGAGGCCGTTCAGCCGTACGGATCGCGGGTCTCGCTCGTGCTCAAGGCCGACATCCGCCCCGGCTGGACGGGCGAACTCGACGGCAAGATCGACCGCCTCGAGGCCGCGATCGAGGAGCAGCAGCACGAGTGAGGCCGGCGGCCGCGGCGTCCGCTCGAATCGATTCGACAGGATGCCGCGCGCGCGGCTAGCATGACCGGGTGACCTCCTCGACTCTGACGAGGGGTGCGGCGACGTGGGCGCTCCTCTCCCTCGCCGTCGGCAGCTTCGGCATCGGCATGACCGAATTCGTCGTCATGGGCCTGCTGCCGAACATCGCACAGGACCTGCTGCCTGCCTCGTGGGCCGCCAGCCCCGAGGATGCGATCGCGCAGGCCGGCTGGCTCATCACGCTGTACGCGCTCGGCGTCGTCGTGGGTGCGCCGACCATCGCCGGGAGCGTGGCGAAGTATCCGCGGCATCGCGTGATGATCGGCCTGGCGCTCGCGCTCACTGCCTTCAACGCGCTGACGTTCCTGCTCCCGACGTTCGAGCTGGTCGCGGCATCCCGCTTCCTCGCCGGGCTGCCTCACGGCGCCTTCTTCGGCATCGGCGCCCTCGTGGCCGCCGACGTGCTCGGCCCGGGCAACCGCGCGAAGGGCGTGGCGTTCGTGCTCACGGGCCTCACCGTCGCGAACGTCGTGGGGGTTCCGCTGGGCACGTTCCTCGGGCAGCAGGTCGGGTGGCGCGCGGCGTTCGTGGTCGTCGCCGCGATCTTCGCGCTCGCGACGCTGCTCATCGGGCTCTTCGTGCCCGCGCACGAGGGAGAGCCGGGACGCACGCTTCGCGCCGAGCTCGGCGTCTTCCGCGTCGGGCAGGTGTGGCTCGCGCTCGGGGTCGGAGCGATCGGCTTCGGCGGGTTCTTCGCCGTCTACAGCTACGTCGCGTCGGTCGTCACGGAGGTGGCGGGCTCGCCGGAGTGGGTGGTGCCGCTGATCCTCGTCGTGATGGGCCTCGGGATGACGATCGGCAACCTCATCGGCGGCCACCTCGCCGACGTCGACCTGAAGCGCACGCTCATCGGCGGACTGATCGCCCTCGCGATCGTGCAGACGCTGCTCGCCCTGACGGCGCAGTGGATCTGGGCGGTCGGCCTGTTCGTCTTCGCCACGGGGCTCGTGGCCTCGGCGCTGAGCCCGACCATCCAGACCCGGCTCATGGACGTCGCCGGCGACAACCAGTCGATCGCGGCCGCCCTGAACCACTCCGCCCTCAACATCGGCAACAGCGTCGGCGCCTTCCTGGGCGGCATGGTGATCGCGGCCGGCTGGGGCTACGTCGCGCCGGCGTGGGTGGGCGTGCTCCTGGCGTTCGGCGGCCTGGGGCTCGCGGTGCTCAGCCTCGCGCTCGAGCGGCGGCGGGAGCCGGTCCTCGCCTGAGGTCGGAGCCGGGAGCCCCGGCCTAGAGTGGGTCGGGTGTCGGAGCAGACCCCCGCAGACCGCGCCGTGCGCGCCGTGGCCGATTCGATCGGGCAGGCCCGCGAGCGCACGCCGGATGACGGCGCCGACCCCGGCATCCCCGTGGCCGCGACCGTCGTGCTGCTGCGGGACGGGTCGGCCGGGCCCGAGGTCCTGCTGCTGGAGCGGCCCGACCGCGGCTCGTTCGCCGGGGCGTGGGTGTTCCCCGGCGGCAAGCTCGAGGAATCCGATCTCGCGGACGGCGAGGAGGCGTCCGCCCGCCGCGCCGCCGTGCGCGAGACCGCCGAGGAGACCGGCCTCGTGCTCGATCCCGCCGGGCTCGTGACGCTCTCGTGCTGGGATCCGCCGCCGGGCATCGCCCTCCGCATCCGCACCTGGTTCTTCGTCGCCGCGGCTCCGGCCGGGGACCTGCGCCTGCAGCCCGCCGAGGCCGTCGCGGCAGAATGGGCGCGGCCCGCCGACCTCATCGCGCGACACGGCCGGGGGGAGCTCACGCTCTACCCGCCGACGTGGGTGACGCTGCACGGGCTCGCGGCGCATCCCGACGCGGCGTCGGCGATCGGCGCCGCGCGCCTGGCCGGTGTCGAGAGGTTCGAGACGGTCGCCCGGCGCGGAGCCGAGGGGCCGATCCTGCTGTGGCAGGGCGATGCCGAGTACGACGCGGATGCCGTGGCCGCGGCATCCGGATCCCGTCACCGGCTCGAGATCGGCGCGTTGCCGTGGCGGTACTCGCGGGACGGGTGAGTCAGGACTCGAGCAGCCGGCGCACGTGCGCCCCGACCGCGTGCGTCTCGATCAGGAAGCCGTCGTGGCCGAAGTCGCTCGCCAGCACGACGGCGCCGTCGCCGTCGAGCGTGCGACGGATGCCGCGCGCGATGCGGTGCTGCCCCTCGATCGGGAACAGCCGGTCGCTGTCGATGCCCAGCACGAGGGCGCGGGCGGTGACGCGGGCCAGGGCGTCGTCGATTCCGCCGCGGTCACGGCCGACGTCGTGGGAGTTCATCGCCTCGACGAGGGTGATGTAGCTGTTCGCGTCGAAGCGACGCGTGAACTTGTTGCCGTGGAAGTCGAGGTAGGACTCCACCGCGAAGCGCCCGCCGTGCCCGAGCGGGCTGACCCCGGACTGCCACGAGCGCTGGAAGCGCTGGTTCAGCTCGGTCGGCGAGCGGTAGTTCAGCAGCGCCATGCGGCGGGCGAGGGCGAGGCCGCGCGTCGGGCCGTCGCCGTCGGCGGCGTCGTAGTACTCGCCGGACTGGAACCGCGGGTCGATGCGGATCGCCTCGATCTGGACGGAGTTGAGCGCGATCTGGTCGGCCGTGTTCACCGGCGGAGCCGACAGCACCCCGACCCGCTCGACGCGGTCCGGAAGCCCCACGGCCCATTCGAGAGCATGCATGCCGCCCATGGAGCCGCCCACGACGGCCGCCCACACGTCGATGCCGAGGGCGTCGGCCAGGCGCACCTGCGCGGCGACCTGGTCGCGGATCGTCAGGTACGGGAACCGCGACGCCCACTCGTACCCGTCGGGTCCGATGCTCGCCGGTCCGGTCGAGCCCTGGCAGCCGCCGAGCATGTTCGGCGCCACGACGAACCAGCGGTCGGTGTCGATGGGACCGCCGGGGCCGACGATCTCGTCCCACCAGCCGGTGGTCGGATGCCCCGGCCCGGCTGGTCCGCGAACGTGACTGTCTCCCGTGAGCGCGTGGAGCACGAGGACGGCGTTGTCGCGCGCGGCGTTGAGCTCGCCCCAGGTCTCGAACGCGAGCCGGTACGCCGGCAGCTCCCGGCCGCCCTCGGTGCGGAAGGATCCGAACGCGGCGAACTGGCGCTCGCCGACCGGGTCGCCGTCGCGCCAGGCTCCTGTCGCGGGTGGGCGTCCGAGCAGCAGGCGGGCGTCGGCCTCCGTCACCGGTGCCGAGGGCACGGTGTCTTCGGAGGTCTGCCAGTCCATTCGCCCATTCTCGCCGGTGCCGGACGGGGCGGCCCGACTGTTACGCGTCGAGGTCGCGGGAGATTCGGGGGGAAAGGGGTCGTGGGCGCGGCGGCACGCCGCGAATCTCCCCGTCGTTTGACAACGACTGAGCCCGACCGTGCGGCGCGGCGGCGGCTCAGGCCCGGAAGGGCGCCGTCTCGTACACGGCGCCGTGCTGTCCGGCGAGTGCGATCGGGCGGGCGTCCCAGGTCTGGACGAAGCGGTGGTCGGTGTCGAGGTCGCCGGGGACGAGCGCGTCGATCTCGGGCAGCGTGCCGAGGGTCTCGTTCGACAGCCACACGACGCGGCGGCCGACCCGCTCGCCGAGTCCGGCCATGAGATCGGCGAACTCGCGGCGTCCGGCCGCGTCGAGATTGAGCAGCACGGCGCTGTGGAAGACGACGACGGTGGCATCGGCGGGGGCGGATGCCGCGGCATCGGACACCCTCTCCCGCAGGTCGCCTCGCTCGATGCGCGGAGGATCGGCGGCGCCGATCGCCGCCGCCGCCCGCAGCCGCGCGACGCGCGCGTCGTGGTCGGGCCCGGGCCAGATGAGGTTCGCGAGCCAGTCGACGGCGTCGGCGTCGCCCGCGTCGATCGGGTCGAGGTCGATCCCGTGCCGCCACACGACCTCGGGATACCGCGACGGGACGGATGCCTCGTCGTCGACGCGGCACGACAGCACGACGTCGCTCGGTCCAGCCGGGGGATCGACACGGCGAAGCCCCGCCGGTGTGGCGTAGTCGACGCTGTACCGGTCGGGGAAGAGGCACAGCCCGGCGGCCGCTCCGACCTCGAGGAGTGCGATGGGCCCGTCGATGCGCGACAGCGGCGGCAGCCACGTCGCGCAGCGGTTCGCCTCGTTC
>NZ_JAYRDE010000125.1:0-819 GCF_041909575.1 Microbacterium sp.
CCAGGTCGAGGGGGTCGCGCGAGATCGCCGAGAGCGGGCTCGCCGCGGCGAGCGCGAAGCCGTCGGCGCCGTCCACCGTGAGCGTGACGACGGCTTTGCGCACGTCGTCGATGCCGTACGTCGCGTCGAACAGGCGCAGGAACGGGCCGACGGCCGCCGAGGCGTTGTTGTCCTTGGCCTTGCCCAGGAGGAGTGCCGAGCGGCCCTCCACGTCGCGGAGGTTGACGTCGTTGCCGAGCGTGGCGCCGACGACCTCGCCGCGCGATGACACCACGAGCACGAGCTCCGGCTCGGGGTTGTTCCACTCCGACCCCGGATGCACTCCGACGTCGACGCCGGTGCCGACCGTCGCGAGCACGGGGGCCTTCGTGAACACCTCGGCGTCGGGTCCGATGCCCACTTCGAGGTACTGGCTCCACAGCCCCCGCTCGATGAGGGCCGCCTTCAGCCGCATCGCCTCGGGCGATCCGGGCACGAGCGTGTCGAGCTCGCCGCCGAGGGCGGCGGTGATCTGGCTGCGGATGTCGCGCGCGGCATCCTTCTCGCCGCGGGCGCGCTCCTCGATGATCCTCTCGAGCATCGACACCGGGAAGGTCACCCCCGCGGCCTTGACGACGTGCAGATCGATCGGCGACAGCAGCCATGGGCGGGCGGAATCGCGCACGTCGGGGTCGCTGTTGGCGAGCAGGTCCTCCAGCGAGCCGAGCACCGGGCCGGTCGCGGCCGCGACGGCTCCGGCCGGGTCGGCGTGCTCGGTCAGCGCCCGCATGGTCGGGGAGCGGGCACTCAGGTCGACGACGCCGTCCGCCCGGACGGCGA
>NZ_JAYRDE010000125.1:829-7767 GCF_041909575.1 Microbacterium sp.
GGGCCTTCGGCGGCCGGGTCCCAGACGCGGCCGACGAGCGTGCCGGCGGTGCCGTCGCCGGGAAGGACGGCGCGGACGTCGGTGAGGGTCGCGGGCATGTGATCCTTCGTTCGGTGGTGTCGGTCAGCGGCGGTGGAACACGCCGGCGCGCTTCTCGGCGAACGCCGCCCTGCCTTCGTCGGCGTCCTCCGTCGCGAAGGTCACGGTCTGCAGGTCGCGCTCGTAGCGGATCGCGGCATCCTGCGGCATGTTCGCCGCCGCGTGCAGGTTGGCCTTCGCGGTCTCGGCCGCGATCGGCGGGCGGGACGCGATGATCTCGGCGAGTTCCCGCGCCCGCGGCAGCAGCTGCTCGGGCGGCACGACCTCGCTCACCAGGCCCCACTGCAGCGCGGTGACGGCGTCGACGGGCTGCCCGGTCATGATCATGACGGCGGTGTTGCTCGGACCGATCGATGCGCGCAGGAACGCCGTCATCCCTCCTCCGCCGATCCATCCCAGCGTGATCTCCGGGGCGGCGAAGCTGGCCGTCGCCGAGGCGATGCGGATGTCGCAGCTCAGCGCCGTCTCGAGGCCGCCGCCGAACGCGTAGCCGTTGACGGCGGCGATGACGGGCTTGCGGCACGCGCGGATGGCGTCGCAGTAGTCGGTGCGATTGCGGAACTCCCACGGCGTCGCGTACTTGTCGAGCGTGCGGATGTCGCTCCCCGCGCTGAAGGCCCGTTCGCCGGCGCCCGTCAGCACGACCGCGCGGACCTGCGGGTCGTCGTTCAGCGCCTCGATGACCTCGACGAGCCGGTCGGACATCTCCTGCGTCACCGCGTTGAGCTTGGCCGGCCGATCGATGGTCACGACGGCCACGGCCCCGTCGATCTCGCAGCCGATCCCCTCGTCGGTCATCGCACCGTCTCCCCGAGCGCGGCAGCGGTCCCGTCGGCGACCATCGCGTCGACGTGCGCGGAGTCGTAACCGACCTCGGCGAGCACCTCGCGCGTGTGCTCACCCACGCGCGGAGCGCCGCGGTCCACGCGCGCCGGGGTGCGGCTGAAGCGGTACGGGAAGCCCGGCGTCTTCACACGCCCCTCGGTGGGGTGGTCGTACTCGATGAACGTGCCGTTGTGCACGATCTGCGGGTCGCGCACGAGTTCCTCGTAGCCGTACACCGGGCCGACCCACATGCCGGCCCCGCCGAGCACCTCGAGCCAGTGCTCCGTCGTCTGCTCGAGGAGCCGCGTCTGCAGCAGCGACGCGAGCTCGTCGCGGCGCGTCCACCCCTCCACCTCGCCGGTCCAGCCCTCGAACGCGGGTTCGCCGATCAGCAGGCCGAGCTGCGCGGGATCGGCGAAGGCGAGCGCGATGAAGCCGTCCGACGTGCGGAACACCCCGTACGGTGCGCGGATGTAGACGTGCGCGTGCGGCTCGTCGCTGCGCTGCTGCGCCTTGCGCCCGACCGTGAAGACCGACAGCTCCTGCATCTGCAGGGTCGTGACGGCGTCCAGCATGTTGACCGTGACGAGCTGCCCCTCGCCGGTCCGCTCCCGGTGCAGCAGCGCCGCCAGGACGCCTTCGAAGGCCGTCGACGCCGTGACCGCGTCGGCGAGGTACTGGCCCGCGGGAGCGGGGGCATCGCCCGCACGACCGGCCGAGAGCATGGCGCCCGACATCGCCTGCACGAGCAGGTCCTGCCCCGGCCGGTCGCGGTACGGGCCGTCCTCGCCGTAGCCCGAGATCGACACGTAGACGATCGAGGGGTTCACCGCGCGGAGGGACTCGTAGTCGACGCCCAGGCGGCCCGCCACCCCGGGGCGGTAGTTCTGCAGAAACACGTCCGCCGTGCGCACCAGGTCCAGCAGCGCCGCCCGGCCGTCGGCGCTCTTGAGGTCGAGGGCGACGGAGCGCTTGTTGCGGTTCAGCGACAGGAACGAGACGTTGATCTCATTGCCGTTCGCTCCTCCCGCGGCAGCGAAGCGCTGCCACTCGCCCGCCGTGGGCTCGACCTTGATCACGTCGGCGCCGAGATCGCCGAGGCGCTGGGCGGCGAAGGGCCCTGCCATCGCGATCGAGCAGTCGATCACGCGATAGCCGGACAGGACCGCGGGGGTGTCGCTCACGGGGTTCCTTCCGAGAGGGAGCGGATGTCGATGGTGGCGCCGCCGGCCGCGCTCGAGCGCAGGAGCCCGTCGATGAGCTCCACCGAATGCGCGGCGACGCGCGCGTCGGAGTTGTTCTCCGTGCTGAGACCGGCGACGAGGTCGATGAAGCGGTTCGGCGGCACGATGCACTCGTAGGCGCCCGAGCCGGCCGGGACCTCGAGCTCCTCCCGCGCGCGGTCGTAGCGATGCACCCACATGCGCTCGCGCTCGATGTCGAGCATGAGCACACCCTCCGAGCCGAACAGGCGGATGTCGACCTGGTACGGCTCGTCGTCGGGCAGCGTGGCCGCGCCGGAGAGGGCGCCGATCGCGCCGCCTTCGAACGTGATGACCCCCGCGTCGAACAGGTCCACCGCCGCGCCCGCACGCGAGACGCGGCCGGCGACGGTGGCGGCGCGCAGGCCCGTCAGCCAGAACAGCAGGGCGCTGGAGTGGGTGATCTGACCGTGCGCGTAGCCGCCGCCGCGCGCGGGCGACTGCCAGGTCGAGGCATCCGGTCCCCCCGTCTCGGAGTCCCACAGCTGCAGGATGTCGGAGGGATCGCCGGCGAACAGCCCCCTCGTGGGGGAGGCCATGTGGCACAGCACGTGCTGGACGTCGCCGATCCGGCCCTCGGCGAGGAGGCCGCGTGCGGCGACGGTGAACGGCTTGTAGTTCCAGCCGTAGGGTACGACGAAATGCACGCCGGCGCGTTCCACGCGGTCGACGAGGTCCCAGGCCGCCCGCGCGTCGAGCGTGGTCGGCTTCTCGACGAGAACGTGCAGGCCGCGATCGATCGCAGCCACCGCGTTGTCGTAGTGCAGATCGTGCGGGGTGGTGATGACGACGGCGTCGAGGTCCTGGCCGAGCAGCTCGTCGTAGTCTTCGGTGGCCATCCCGAAGCCGAACCGATCCCGCACGGTTCCGAGCTCGGGCCCCTTGCCGCACACCCCCACCAGCTCGACGTCGTCGCGTCCGGCGAAGATCGGGAAGTGGTTGCTGGTCGCCCACCATCCGGCGCCCACGGCGCCCAGCCTGACCCTGCTCATGCCGTGGCCGTCCAGCGGCGCCTGCCGGAGGCATCCTTCGCGCTGTGCACGACCCCGCGCTGCTCGAGGCGCTCGAGGTTGCCCGTGACGGGGACGACCGCGTAGTCCAGCGCGTCCGGACCCCAGGGGCCGAGCGCGGAGCCCGCCGCGCGCACCACGTCGAGGGTGGTGAGGGGTTCGGCCGCGTCGGCGAGCACGCCGCGCACGACGTCGTCGACAAGGCGCGTGTAGTCCTCGCTCTCGTCGAGGAAGGCGGCGGCGGCAGCGCCCTCGTAGACCGGGTAGTGCGCCGTCAGCACCAGCTCGGGCGAGAGCGAGCGGAAGAGTGCGATGGACGCCACGTACGGCCCGACGTCGCGGTAGGTCGGCGGGAAGGCGGCGCGGCCGTCGGCGAACGGCACGGTCGTGCCGAGCGTCGCGTCGCCGATCGCGATCGCCCGGTTCGACGGGTCGTGGACGGCGACGTGCCCCGGCGAGTGGCCCGGCACGTGGAGCACCCGCACGGAGCGTCCGCCGAGGTCGAACTCCTCGCCGCCCTCGAGCACGCGGTCCACCGGCACGAGGTCGCTCACCGACCGCAGGTACGCCGTGGTCTCGGGAGGGTCGTCGAAGCCGTCCGTGTCGCGGAACTCGCCGTAGCGCTCGTCGATGAGGCGCTGCACGTCCTCGGTGAGACTCCGATCGAGTCGGTGCGCGAGGATCTCCACGCCGGGCAGGGCGGCCTTGAGCGCGCCGTTCCCGCCGGTGTGGTCGAAGTCGCAGTGCGTGTTGACGGCCCAGCGCACGAGGGCCGGATCGATGCCCGCATCGGCGAGATACGGCAGGAACGTCTCGGTGATCGACTCGCGGATGCCGGTGTCGACCAGCAGCGCGGAGTGATCGCCGACGAACAGGTGCAGCGCCACGAAGCGCTCGCCCAGCGGTGCGACGATCCGGTGCAGGCCAGGGCGGATCTCCATCAGCGCTCCACCCCGTCGAGCACCACCCGCAGCCCGGCGCGCGGCGGCCGGTGGTGCGGACCGGCGGGATTGCGCCATCCGTCGCCCGTCGAGGCGAGCTCGATCGCCGACTCGTCGATGCGGATGCCGCCGCCCGGCTCGTCCCCGAGGACGATGCCGCCGTCGGCGAACTCGTGGTCCACCACGACGCCGGGCGCGAAGTCGAGCGCCTGCACCTCGGTGGTGAGGTGATTGGGCACCGCGGTCATGACAGCGGCGACCGCGGGATTGGCGTTGTACCCCACCGGGCTGATCGGCAGATCGCGGGCGGCGGCCGCGTGCGCGAGGCGCAGCACGTGCGTCACGCCCCAGACCGCTCCCGCCTGCACGATGTCCGGCGCTCCGGCGTCGAAGAGGGGGCGGAACTGCTCCACCCCGGTGAGGTTCTCGCCGGTGGCGATGGCGGACCGCACGCCGGCGCTCAGGCGCGCGTGGCCCACGGCATCCCACCGTCGCAGCGGCTCCTCGACCCACAGCAGATCGACGTGCTCCTCGAGGGCCGAGACGTAGCGGACGGCCTGCTTCACCTGCCACGACTCATTGGCGTCGAGCATGAGGCCGGGGCGCGTCGTGTTGCGGGCGAGGACCTCCTCGATCACCCGCAGGCGGCGGAGGTCGGCATCCGGATCGAGTCCGCCCTTGAGCTTCGCCGCGACGTAGCCGCGGTCGGCGAATTCGCCGTAGAAGCCGGCGATCTCGTCGTCGCTCAGCGCGATGTCCAGGCCCGACGCGTAGCCGGGGACGAATCGGTCGCGGCCGCCGAGCAGGCGCCACAGGGGCTCGCCGGCGAGCTTCGCCTTGAGGTCCCACAGCGCGGCGTCGATGGTCGCGAGGCCACCGTAGGTCGCGCCCGTGTGACTCGACTTGAAGACGGCCGCGAGCATGCGGTCGAAGAGCGCCGACACGGCACGCGGGTCCTCGCCGAGGACCGCCGGGAAGAGCCGGGCGAGATCGGCGTGCGAGCCGATCCCCACGCCTTCGATGCCCTCGTCGGTCTCGATGATGAGGATCGGCACGTCGGTGACGGCATCCTCGATGTGCCCGTTGACGTCGCCGACCGCCCGGCGCCAGTGGTGCCGCGAGGAGAGGGTGCGGTAGCCGGTGATCTTCATTCCTTCGTGCCTCCGGCGGTCATGCCCTCCACCAGGAAGCGCTGGGCGAACAGGAAGATCAGCAGGATCGGGGCGACCGAGAGCAGCGTCGCCAGCGCCAGCGTCGGCAGCTGGATGACGATGCTCGAGGTCGTCGTCGGGTTGAACGCGGGCACGTTCGAGAGCAGGTTCGCCAGCCCCACCTGCACGGGGATCTTGGTGCCCCCGACGACGAGGAACGGGAGGAAGTAGTTGTTCCAGTTGCCGACGAAGCTGAAGAACCCGACCAGGGCGATGACCGGTGTGGCCAGCGGCATCGCCACGCTCGTGAAGACCCGGAGTTCCCCGGCCCCGTCGATGCGCGCGGCATTGAGCAGGTCCTTCGAGACGGCGGTGGAGAAGTAGATGTAGGTCAGGTACACGCCGAACGGGAAGAACGAGAACGGCAGGATGACCGCGAGCGGGTTGCCGATGAGACGCAGCGCGCTCAGCTCGAGGAAGATCGGCAGGACGAGCGCGGTGTTCGGGATCAGCATCACCACGAGGGTCGTGATGAGCAGCAGCCGACGGCCGCGGAACTGGATGAGCGCCAGCGCGTAGCCGGCGGGGATGCTGATGATCAGCGTGAGCGCGAGCGCGGCGAACGAGTAGAACGTCGAGTTCCCGAGCCACGTCGTGAAGATGCCGCCGCCGAAGGCGAACAGCTCGTTCCAGTTCGCGCCGAGCTGGTCGAGCGAGCCGAAGGAGAAGGGTCCGTCCAGGAGCAGCTGGGTGTTCGACTTCGTGGGAGCGAGCACGAGCCACACGATCGGGAGGATGAAGAACGCCGCGAAGAACAGCAGCAGGATCGTGATGAGCGCGCGGCTGAGCCACTGTCCCGGGGACGCCGAGCGCGCGCGGCGGCGCATCGTGTCAGTCATTCTCGAACAGCCTTCCGCGGAAGATGAAGATCGTGGACAGGCCGAGCGCGACGACCAGGAGCATCAGCGAGATCGCCGCCGAGCCCGAGAAGTCGTTCTGGCGGAACGCGTACAGGTACGCCAGCTGGTTCAGCGAGTAATCCTCGGGGACGACGTTCTTCGTCGCCTGCGCGAGGACCTTCGGCTCGACGAAGAGCTGCGTGCCGGCGGCCAGCGACATGATCGCCATGTAGCTGATCCACTTGGCGAGCATCGGCAGCTGGATGTACCACGCCGTCTTGATGCCGTTCGCACCGTCGATGCGCGCGGCCTCCATGACCTCGGTGGGGACGTTGTTGAGCGCGCCGAACATGATGACGATCCACCCGCCCGCGCCCGCCCAGAAGGCGATGACCGTGAAGACGATCGGCAGGTTGTCGACGGCGACGACGTTGACGAGCTTCTCGAAGCCCATGGCGCGCAGGAGTCCGGAGACGGGGCTCACGGTCGGGTCGAGCACGAAGAGCCACAGCAGGACGCTGGATGCCCCGGCGATGGCGCCGGGGATGTAGTAGAGGAACCGCGCGCTGCCGCTGATCCAGCGGACCTTGACGGCGTGCACCACGAGGGCGAGGAGCACCACGAAGACGAGCAGGCTGATGAGCCAGAAGAACACGTACAGCGCCACGTGCCACACGGCGGGCGCGAAGCGGTAGTCGCCGATGACCTTCGCGAAGTTGTCGAACCCGGCGAATTGGCCGTTCTTCGTGAA
>NZ_JAYRDE010000126.1:0-7763 GCF_041909575.1 Microbacterium sp.
TCCTCCCGCATCATGCGGCCGAAGTTCGTCTCGGCCGAGCCGTAGGGCGGACCGTAGTTGTTGGCGAGGTCGAAGTGCGTGATGCCCTTGTCGAACGCGTGCCGCAGCAGGGATCGCTGGTTGTCGAAGGGGATGTTGTCGCCGAAGTTCCACCACAGGCCCAGCGACACCGGCGGGAGCGTGAGCCCGGAGGTGCCCACGCGACGGTAGTCGCCCAGGTCGTAGCGGTCGTCGGCGGCGGTGTACGGGCGGTGGAGGTCTCCTCCGCCGGAGCGGTAGCGGGGCTCGTCGGTCACCGGTCCAGGCTAGCGGCGTCCGGTCGGCGTCGCAGGGCCCCCGCGGCCTGCACAGAAGCGAGATCGATGTCAAGGGCCTCGGACGAAACGTCTCCGTAATGGAGAGTGCCTAAGGTGAGACCCCCGGGGTTCCGCGTTCGGCCCCCCGCTTGCTCACGCGAAGGAGGACCCGTTGCCCGCACTCTCGGTCGTGCCGAATCCGCAGGACAGCTGGTCATCGCTCCTGCTCCGCCCCGACGTCGTCCTCGAAGCCGGACAGCTCCACCTCGTCCACGACACCGTGACGCCCGAACAGGCGCGGATCACCGACCTCCTCTACGTCGCCGACGTGCTCGAGAGCGCGGGGCTCGACGTGGTCCTGCTGCGGCACGACCGGTCCATCCCCGCCCTCGCCGTGCGCCTGGACCGCCGCAAGGACGCGATGGCCGCGCTGGCGGCGGCCGGCGAGCACGAGCCGCTCTACATCAAAACCAAGGGCCGGCCGGCGCTGCGCGCCAACGAAGCCCGGGTCCCCGCGAACACCCCGAGTGCGATGCGCGTCTACCGTCCGCGGCTGGTCCGCGGCGGCGGGCTCCGCTACGGTGCGTCGCTCGGAGCGCGCGTGGAGTTCTGGCGGTTCGGCGAGGAGATCGTCGAGGCGCCGCACGACAACGCCCTGACGCGGCGGCTGACGCCGGTGGCCGATCTGCAGCCGGCGACGGTCGAGCGCTACGGCCGCCTCTGGTCCACCGTCGACGGCATGTTCGATCCGCAGCCGCACGAGTTCACCGAAGACGTCGACATCGTCTTCTCCTGGGTGGACGGCTCGTCCAGCGCCTTCCAGCGTCAGCGCGCCGCGCGCCTGGCCGAGTACGTGGTCGGCGAGGGCGACGACGGCCCCGCACGGTTCCGCCACGTCGACGAGCTGCGCTACGCGCTGCGCAGCGTCCACATGTACGCACCGTGGGTGCGGCGGATCTTCATCGCCACCGACTCCCCCGTGCCGTCCTGGCTGCTGGACCACCCGAAGGTCACGGTCGTGCGCAGCGAGGAGTTCTTCGCCGATCCGTCGGTGCTCCCCACCCACAACTCGCACGCGGTCGAGGCGCAGCTGCACCGCATCCCCGGCCTCGCCGAGCACTTCCTGTACTCCAACGACGACATGTTCTTCGGCCGTCTGGTCGAGCCGGAGATGTTCTTCACGCCCGGCGGCCTGACGAAGTTCGTGGAGTGCGAGGTGCGCATCGGCGCGGGCGCGCCGGCGACGCACCGCAGCGGGCACGACAACGGGCTGCGGGTGAATCGCGCACTGCTGGCCGAGCGGTTCGGCCGCACGATCGTCCGCGACCTCGAGCACTGCGCGACGCCGCTGCGCCGCAGCGTCATGGCGGAGCTCGAGCAGGCGTTCCCGGACGATTTCGCGCGGACCGCGGCATCCCGCTTCCGCTCCGCCACCGACATCTCGGTCACCAACAGCCTCTACCACTACTACGCGCTCATGACCGGTCGCGCCGTCGCCACGCGGCAGCCCCGCACGCGCTACGTGCAGACCACGCTCGCGGCGTCGCTGCAGCGCATGGAGCGCCTCACCACGCGCGGCGACATCGACATGTTCTGCCTCAACGACGGCGGCGAGACCGAGGTGCCCGAACAGCTGCGCACCCGCGTCGTCCGCGAGGCGCTGGAGCGGATGTTCCCTGTGCGCGCCCCGTGGGAGCGGGCGGCACTCAGCGCGGCAGAGCAATCGGCTCGGTCGGCGCATCCGTCCGCACGCCGCTGAACGGGTCGACGCCGGCGAGCACGAGGCGGCGCTGCGCCTCGGCGGCGTCGATGTGCTCGAGCGTGCGCGGCACGTCGACGGGGACCACCGAGTGCACGACGGTGTCGGCATACAGGTGGACGAGATTGAAGGCCTGAGCGCCGTCCTGGGGGCGCGTGCCGCCGGTCGGAACGGTCAGGTCCTGGGCGTAGCAGGTCGATGACGCCACCGACACCGGGATCCCGGCGAAGGTGGCGAACGTCGAGTAGTGCAAGTGCCCGGCGATGATCGCGCGCACGTCGGTCCCGCGGAGGACCGCCGCGAACTTTCGCTGGTCGCGCAGTTCGACGCTCGCGGCGAGCGGCAGGACGCTCGGCACGGGCGGGTGGTGCATGGCGAGGATCGTCCCGAGAGGCGCCGGGGTGGCCAGCACCTCCGACAGCCACGTCAGCTGGCCGTCGCGCAGCTCCCCGTGGTGATGCCCGGGAACGGTCGAGTCGAGGGTCACGATGCGGAGGCCGTCGAGTTCGGCGACGCTGTCGACCGGCTCGGCGTCGCCGACCTGGTCGAGCAGCCCGGCCCGGAAGGTCGCCCGGTCGTCGTGGTTGCCCATGACCCAGAACACGCGCGCGCCGATGCGGTCGGCGAACGGGTCCACCAGCGCGCGCAGGTCGGCGTAGGCGCCGGCCTCGCCGAGATCGGCGAGGTCGCCGGTGAAGACGACGGCGTCGGGACGGACGCCGCTCCCCTCGATCGCCGCGAGCGCCCGGGCAAGGCGCTCGGACGCGTCCACGAGATCGAAGAGGCGTGACCCCTTCGCGCGCAGGTGCGTGTCGCTCAGGTGCAGCAGAACCCGCTCGGCGTTCGGGTACTCGGCGGTCGGCATGTCCACTCCCCGCCCCGTGGTCGAGACGGGACTTGCCGGAATGTTACCGGCATGTTTCGTCGCTCCCAGGTGAAACGCGGTGAACGCTGAGGGAACCTTTGGGGTCAGACCGCCTGCGCGATCCGGACGAAGTCGTCGATCGACAGCTCCTCGCCGCGCGCGGTGGGCGCGACACCCGCCCTCTCGAGGACAGCGGATGCCTCGGCCGCCGTGCCGCCGAGCACACCCGCGAGCGCCTGACGCAGCATCTTGCGTCGCTGCTGGAAGGCCGCGTCGACGATGCGGAAGACGGCACGCCGCTCCTCCTCGGAGCCGCGCGGCTCGGCGTCGCGCCGGAACCCGACGAGCACGCTGTCGACGTTGGGGACGGGCCAGAAGACCTGCCGCGACACCGTGCCGGCGAGCCGCCACGGCCCGTACCAGGCGGCCTTGACGCTCGGCGCGCCGTAGACCTTCGAGCCGGGAGGAGCGGCGAGGCGCTCCCCCACCTCGGCCTGCACCATGACCACTCCGCGCTGAAGCCCCGGGAACGTCTCGAGGAAGTGCAGCAGCACAGGCACCGAGACGTTGTACGGCAGGTTCGCGACGAGCACCGTGGGCTCGCCCGGCAGCACGGTGATGCGAAGGGCGTCGGCGTCGACCACCGTGAGCGCGCCGCCGGGCACACCGTGCGCGGCCGCGGTCGCGGGGAGCCGCTCGGCGAGGCGGTGGTCGATCTCGACGGCGGTGACGGATGCCCCGGCCTCGAGGATCGCGAGGGTCAGGGATCCGAGCCCCGGCCCCACCTCGACGACGCTGTCGCCGGGACGCACCTCGGCGACGTGGACGATCTTGCGCACCGTGTTGGCGTCGACGACGAAGTTCTGGCCGAGCTTCTTGGTCGGGGTGACGTCGAGATCGGCCGCGAGCGCGCGGATCTCGGCGGCTCCGAGCAGGGACACGGGCATGCATTCACTCTACGCAGTGATCGCGCGGCCACCCCGCGGGCGGAACTCGCCCGCGCGCGCGACGCGCGCTAGCGTGACGGGCATGACCGGCACCGGATCGATCCCCGCTGACGCCTTCTCGATGAGGAGCCCCTACGGCCGGAGGGCGATCGGGCTGTCGCTCGCGGCCGCGGTCGGCGGCTTCCTCTTCGGCTTCGATTCCTCCGTCATCAACGGAGCGGTCGACTCGATCTCGAAGGACTTCGCGATCAACGACGTCCTCACGGGCTTCGTGGTCGCCATCGCGCTGCTCGGCTGCGCGGTGGGCGCCATCGTCGCGGGCAACCTCTCCGACCGCTGGGGGCGCCTGCGGGTGATGTTCCTCGGGGCCGTCATGTTCTTCGCCAGCTCGCTCGGCGCCGGCCTCGCGTTCGCCGTCTGGGACCTGGCGCTGTGGCGCGTGATCGGGGGCCTCGGCATCGGCATCGCGTCCGTCGTCGCGCCCGCCTACATCGCCGAGATCGCGCCCCGTCAGATCCGCGGCGGCCTGGCATCGCTGCAGCAGCTCGCGATCACGATCGGCATCTTCGCGGCGCTGCTGTCCGACGCACTGCTCGCGGGCGCCGCCGGCGGCGCCGACAACGTGCTGTGGCTGGGGCTCGAGGCGTGGCGGTGGATGTTCATCATCGGCGTCGTGCCCTCGGCCGTGTACGGCATCCTCGCGTTCACGCTCCCGGAGTCGCCCCGGTATCTGCTCGCAAAGGGGCGCTACGCCGAGGCTCGTGAGATCTTCGCGCGACTGGTGCCGCCGGCAGACCTCGATCACACGATCCGCGACCTGCAGACCACGATCGAGACCGATCGCAAGAACGCCGGCGTCTCGCTGCGCGGGCCGGTGCTGGGCCTGCAGCGGATCGTCTGGGTCGGCATCATCCTGTCGGTGTTCCAGCAGTTCGTCGGCATCAACGTGATCTTCTACTACTCGACGAGCCTGTGGCAGTCGGTCGGGTTCGACGAGAGCGACTCGTTCACCATCAGCGTCGTGACCTCGATCGTCAACGTGCTCGTGACACTCATCGCGATCTTCCTCGTCGACCGCGTGGGACGGAAGCCGATTCTCCTCACCGGCTCGGTCATGATGGCTCTCTCCCTGGGCCTCATGGCGATCTCGTTCGTGTTCGCCGAGACCGGTGCCGACGGCGCGGTGACGCTGCCCGCGCCCTGGGGACCCATCGCCCTCATCGCGGCGAACGTGTTCGTCGTGGGCTTCGGCGCCTCGTGGGGACCGCTCGTCTGGGTGCTGCTGGGCGAGATCTTCCCGAGCCGCATCCGCGGCAAGGCGCTCGGCGTCGCCGCCGGCGCGCAGTGGATCGCGAACTTCCTCATCACGATCTCGTTCCCGGCCATGTCGTCGTGGTCGCTCCCGCTCACGTACGGCATGTACGCCCTGTTCGCCGCCCTGTCGTTCGTGTACGTGCTGCTGCGGATCCCCGAGACCAAGGGCATGGACATCGAGCAGACCGAGACGCTCTTCACGCATCGCGGCGCCGCCGCCGAGGCATCCGGCTGACCTCCTGAGCCGCACCGCGCTTCACGCGCGGCGGGCTTAGGATCGTGGGATGCCCTCATTCGGCGAGATGATCGCACCCCGCCGGATGGGCCGGGATTTCCGCTGGCTGCTCGCGTCCTCGTGGACGAGCAACCTCGGCGACGGCATCGCCCTGGCCGCCGCGCCGCTGCTGATCGCGTCGCTCACCTCGTCGCCGGTCCTCGTCGCCGCCGGGGCCATGATGCAGTTCCTCCCGTGGCTGCTGTTCGGCCTGCTGGCGGGCGCCGTCGCCGACCACCACGACCGCCGGCGTCTCGTGATGCTCGCCAACGGCATCCGCGCGGTGATCGTCGCGGTGCTCGTGGTGTTCCTCGTCACCGGACAGGCGACCGTCTGGCTCGTGCTGGCGACGGCGTTCCTCTACGGGACGGCGGAGGTCTTCGCCGACTCGGCCGGCAGCACCCTCCTGCCGATGCTGGTGAAGCCGGCCGACCTCGGCATCGGCAACGCCCGGATGCAGGCGGGGTACCTCGTGGCGAACCAGCTCGCGGGCCCGCCGCTGGGCGCGTTCCTGTTCGCGGTGGGCTCGTTCTGGCCGTTCGTGCTGCAGGTGCTCTGCGTCGGCCTGGCGGTGCTGCTCATCTCGCGGATCTCCCGCACGCCCGTGCCGGCACGCGACGACTCGCAGCCCGAGAGCAAGGCGCACGCGATCCGGGAAGGCCTGCGGTGGCTGCGCCACAACCCGCCTGTGCGCACGCTCGTCATCATCATCCTGGTGTTCAACATCACGTGGGCGGCCCCGTGGGGCGTTCTGGTCCTCTACTCGACCGAGTACCTCGGGATGGGCCCGGTCGGCTACGGCGCGCTCACGACGGCGTCGGCGCTCGGCGGCTTCATCGCGGTCTTCGCGTTCGGCCGGCTCGAGAAGCGCGTCTCGTTCGCGACGCTCATGCGCGTGTGCCTCTCGTGCGAGGTGCTCATGCACCTGGGCTTCGCGCTCACGACGTCGCCGGTGGTCGCGTTCGTGATCATGTTCGGCTTCGGCCTGTACGCCTTCATCTGGGCGACGATCTCGACCACGGTCCGCCAGCGCCTCGTGCCGATGGAACTGCAGGGCCGCATCGCGTCGGTCAACATGGTGGGCGTCTTCGGCGGCCTCGTGATCGGCCAGTTCCTCGGCGGCCTCATCGCACAGACGTGGGGCCTCACCGCGCCGTGGTGGTTCGCCTTCGCCGGCTCCGCGGTGACCCTGCTGCTCGTGTGGCGCCCGATCTCGCACATCGCCGCGGCCAAGCCCGTGCTCGACCGCGACGCGGTCGACCGGATCGACCCCGAGGACGAGCCCGGTTCCGGCGGGATGCCGCTCCCCGACTGATCCGCGGCATCCACCGGGGCTCAGTCGTCGGCGTCCCAGGAGTGCTCGACGGTGGGCAGGATGAGCACGCGCCCGGCGAGGGCGCTCGGATGCTTCGCCATGTAGGCTGCCGCCTCCTCGATCGACTCCGCCTCGAGCAGATCGTACCCGGCGAACCATTCCTTGAACTCGGGGAACGGGCCGTCGGTGACGATCGTCCGCCCGTCGCGCACGACGACCGATTTCGCCCGATCCGGCCCGGCAACCGGCGAGCCGACGCCGACCGTGCCGGCCTCGACCCCTTCGTCGATCCAGGACTCCAGCATCCGCCGGTCCTCGTCCTGGGCGAGCGTCGCCCCGCTCGCATCGGTCATGTGGATCACGAGGTACTGCTGAGTGGTCATTCGGATTCTCCCTGGGTGGATGCCGCGAGTTCGCCGCGGCGGCGGATCAGATGGACGACCTCGGCGGAGTTCCCCGCGAGCTCGATCGCCCGGTCGTAGGCGGTTCTCGCGTCCGCGGGGCGGCCGACGCGACGGAGGAGTTCGGCGCGAGTGGTGTGGAACGCGTGGTGGCCGCCGAGGGCCTCCGCCAGGCGATCGATCATCTCCAGGCCCGCCTCGGGCGAATCGAGCTCCGACACGGCGATCGCCTTGTTGAGAGTGACGATGGGACTCGGATCGATGCGCTCCAACTCGCTGTAGAGGGACACGATCCGCGACCAGTCGGTGTCGTCGGCGTGCGAGGCGGAGGCGTGCACCGCGTTGACCGCCGCGAGGAGCTGGTAGCGCTCCATCCCCCCGCCGCCGTGCGCGGCCGCAACGGGATGCTCGCGCACGAGGGCGAGGCCCTCGGCGAGGAGCGCGCGATCCCACGCACTCCGATCCTGCTCGTCGAGGCGCACGAGCTCGCCGTCCGGGGCGACCCGCGCCGCGGCACGGGCCTCGGTGAGGAGCATGAGCGCGAGCAGGCCCGTCGATGCGGCTCGCTCGCCCGACCTCGCCGGCAGCAGGT
>NZ_JAYRDE010000127.1:0-7597 GCF_041909575.1 Microbacterium sp.
TCGTCGCGCTCGCGATCGGCGCGGCCGTCGTCGCCGCGCTCTTCGTGATCGACGCGGTCGCTCCGACGCTCTTCCCGGTCTCGCTGCCCACCCGGGCGCAGGACGGCCTGACCCTCGCCATCAGCGTGCTCATCGAGTCGCTCCCGTTCGTCATCCTCGGCGTGGTGCTGTCGATCGTGGTGCAGGTGTGGGTGCCGCCGGGTGTCATCGAACGGTGGATGCCGCGCCGCGCGTGGGCCCGCCGGGCCGTGCTCTCGCTGCTGGGCATGGTCGTTCAGGTGTGCGAGTGCGGCAGCGTCCCCGAGACCATGACCTTCCTCATCGCGGCGCCGATCGTGAACCCCATCGTGATCATCACGACGCACCAGGCGTTCGGCTTCAGCGACGGCATCCTGATCGCGCGCCTCGTCGGCGGCTACCTCATCGCGAACCTCATCGGCTGGCTCTACAGCCGACATCCGTCCCCCGATGCGCTGCTCACGGACCGCTTCCGCGACACGTGCGAGCTCGTCGTGCACGAGCCCGGGGGGAAGGGCCGTCGCACGATCGCGCAGTTCGTCATCGAGCTGCGCGCGGTGATGCCGGCGCTCGTCATCGGCTCGGCGCTGGCCGGAGCGGTGCAGGTGCTCATCCCGCGCGAAGCCCTCGTCGCGATCGGCTCGAACCCGGCGCTGTCGATCGTCGCGATGATGGCGCTCGCGATGGTGGTCGCGATCTGCTCCAACGTCGACGCGTTCTTCGCGCTGTCGTTCGCCTCGACGTTCACGCCCGGCGCCATCGTCGCCTTCCTCCTCGTGGGGCCGCTCGTCGACGTGAAGATGCTGGCGCTGATGCGCACCACGTTCACCACCCGCACGCTCGCGGGGATCGTGGTCGTCGTGATCCTCTCGTCGTTCGTCATCGGAACGGTGGTGAACCTCCTTGCGTGACGCGGAGTGGATCGGCGTGCGGTGGCTCGGTGTCGGGCTCGCCGCGGTGCTGGCCGTCGTCACCATCGCCCTCGCGGCGACGGGTCGGCTCGCGCTCTACATCAACCCCGACTCGACGTGGTTCGCCGTGTCGATGGCGGTTGTGGCGCTGGTCGGCGCCGTCGCCTCGTTCGCGCTGCCGCTCGGCGCCGAGTCCGATCACGGCCACGACCACGGTGCGGACGATCACGGGCACGACCATGCTCCCCACCCGGCTGCAGTCGCGGCGACGGTGGTCGGCGGGGTGGCGGCATCCGGTGTCGTCGTGCTCACCCTCGTCCTGCCTCCGGCGTCGCTGTCGGCCGAGCTCGCGATCTCGCGCGACGTCGGTGCGACGCCGCTGTTCGCGGGAGCGGATGTCGTCACCCTCGCCGCGACCGGAGACACGTCCTCGTTCGGGGTGGGCGAATGGGCGACGGTGTTCGCGACGGCGACGGATCCCGACGCGTTCGACGGCGATCCGATCGAGCTCACCGGGTTCGTCACCCCCGGAGAGGGCGGCGCCTTCGACCTGACCCGCCTCGTCATCACGCACTGCGTCATCGACGCGCAGCCGGCGAGCATCCCCGTCGCCGACGGGTACATCCCCGACACAGGTCAGTGGGTGACCGTGACCGGAACCGTGCGCTCGACCTCTGACGGCCGGCTCGAGATCGACGCCGAGAACGTCGAGGCGATCGACGAGCCCGAGGATCCGTATGAGTACTGAGCCGCCGACGCGCCGTGCGCACGGCCGTCGCCGGCGCGGGCGCGCGTTCGCGGGGGCGTTCGCCGTCGTGGTCGGCGTGCTCGTCGTGCTGGGACTCGCGGGGGCGGCGGCGACGGTGGCCCAGGGGCCGCGGGTCACCGACGTGCAGGTCGACCCCGCTGCGGCTGCCGAGGCATCCGGCTCCCGTCTCATCCTGACCACGACGCAGTCGCTCGCCGAGGTCGATCCGTCCCAGGTGACGGTGACCCCGGCGACGCCGTTCGCGGTCGACACGTCGGGCCGCAGCGTGGGCGTGCGCTTCGCCCTGCCGCTGTGGGACGACACCGAGTACACCGTGGTCATCGACCGCGTCGAGGGGCTCGGCGGTGGGCCGACGGCGACGCTCACTCAGACCTTTCGCACCCCGGCCGCGCAGGTCGAGCTGCTCCAGCGCTCCGCCGACGGCGACGACGCGATCCTGCGCACCGACCTCTCGGGCCGGAACGCCGTGGCCGTCTTCACGCATCCCCACATCGAGGACTTCCGCGCGACCGCGACGCACCTCGTGATGTCGGTGCGCACCGCGGACGACAGGGCCGGGCTCATCATGACCGACCTCGACGGCTCCGACCCGCGCGAGCTGCCGCTGCCGGGTGAGGGATACATCTCGAACCTGCAGAGCGCCGACCGGGGCGACGTCATCGGCTACACGTTCACCGATGCGGGCCTCGGCGCGGACGGCGGGCGGGAGAGCGAGCTGTTCACCGCCTCTCTCAAGGACCCGGATGCCGCGCCCCGGCCGATCGTCGTCGACGGCGCCGATCCGAGCGTCGGCGACTGGCGGTTCGTGCCCGACACCGACAGCATCCTGCTCCTGCCCTTCGACGGCTCGCTGCTGCTGACCGGCCCCGAAGGCGAGGGCGCGACCACGCTGGGGACTGCGCTCGCGATCGAGGGCATCGCGCGGGGATCATCCGAGGGGGTCATCGAGCGGGTGGACGGCATGACGACGATCGACCTCACGGATGCGACCGAGGCGCCTCTCGTCGCGCCGACGGACGACCTCGGGCCGGTCACGACGGTGACGCCGCTGCCCGACGGGTCCACTCTCCGCTCGGCGGCCGTGCTCGCGGACGACGGCACCCCGACGGGCCGCACCGCGATCTCGCACGTCGGCCCCGAGGGTGCGGCGCGCCTGCTCACCGAGATCCCGGAGACGGATGCCGTGCTGCAGGTGTGCGTGTCGCCCAGCGCCCGCTACGCGGCCGTCCTGGTCGCGCCCGACGCGGTGTCCAACCCGTACGACACGTATCAGCTGCCCCTGCCGGAGCGAGCCGAGACGCGCGTGCTCGAGATCGCCGACGGCGCCGAGGTCGTGGCGCTCACCGGGTCGGCGATCTCGTGGTGTCAGGTCCCGCCGGGCTGATCAGCCTTCTCGTCGTCCTTCGCGCCGGCCGCGGCAGGGACGGGGATCGTCGCCGGGAGCCCCCGGGCGAGCACGATGGCGATGAGCGTGAGTGCGAACACCAGGAAGAGAGCCTGCCGCAGCGACTGCACCTGCGTGTCGGCGTAGGTCTGGCCGACCTCGGTGGCGACCTCCTGGCTGCCGCCCGCGTCGAGCACGGCCTGCTCGGCCTGCTCCTGCGAGATGATCGGCGCGCCCGACGCCGTGGCCTCGGTGACCTGCTGCTTCACGTCGTCGCTCAGGGTGGTGCTGGCCTGGACCGCGGTGCCGAATCCGCCCGTGAGGAGCAGGATGAACACCGATCCGACGACCGCCGTTCCGAACGACGACCCGAGGTTCTGGAAGGTGCCCTGCAGGCCGCCCACCTCGGAGGTGTCCTCTTTGGCGACGGCGGACATGTTCACGTTGCCCAGCTGCGAGGCGAGCAGGCCGAACCCGGCACCGACCACGAACATGCCGGTGGCGAAGAGGAAGTCGGTGAGCTCCGGCTGCACGGCGATGAACACCAGGAACAGCCCGAGGCCGAGCGTGAACTGGCCGATGCGGGCGATGTTGCGGGCGGAGCGCACGGTGGAAAGGCGCGACCCGACGACCGAGAAGATGATCAGGCCGATCGACAGCGGAAGGATCTTCAGCCCGGTCTCGAGCGCGTTGTAGCCGAGGATCGTCTGCAGGTAGACCGGCACCACGAAGAACAGCGCGGCGATGGCGAAGTACTGCGCGAGGAACATCGTGAGGCCGCTGCGGAGCGCGGGGATGCGGAGCATGCTCACCTTGAGCAGGGGCACGCGTCCGCGGCGCTCGAGCAGCTGCTGCCGGCGGATGAACCACCACAGGATCAGGAACGCGATCACGATCAGGTACGCGACCGGCGAGATGCCGAACGGGGCGATCGTGACGCCGGCGACCTCCGGCGGGTCCAGCGGCACGAGCCAGCCCCAGACCTTGCTCTGCAGCACGGCGAAGACCAGCAGCGCCATGCCGCTGGCCGACAGCACCACGCTGAGCAGATCGATGCGCAGCGTGCGGTCGCCGGGGGTGTCCTTGATGCGTCCCGAGACGATCAGCACGAGGAACATGACGATCACCTCGCCGACGAACACCCACCGCCACGAGGCGTACGTCGTCATGAGCCCGCCGATGAGCGGTCCGGCAGCAGCGGCGAAGCCGGTGATGGCACCCAGGGCCGAGAAGGCGATGACGCGGTCGCGCCCGGAGTAGTTCACCGCGGCGAGGGCGGCGATCGCGGGGATCACGAGCACCGCGCCGAGCCCCTCGACGAGCGACCAGCCCAGCAGCAGCACGCCCAGGTTGGGGGCGAGGGCGGTGGTGAGCGAGCCCAGGCCGTACACGATCGACCCGATGCGGAAGGCGGTGCTGCGGCCCCACTTGTCGCCGAGCTTTCCGCCGGTGAGCATGAACGCCGCCATTGTGAGCGCGTAGAACGTGATCGCCGCCTGCATGCCGCCGATGTCGGTGCCGAGGTCTTCCGCCACGGTCGAGATCGAGACGTTCATGACGGTGCTGTCGAGCACCATGACGAACTGTGAGACGCCCAGGATGATGAGCACGAACCATCGCTTCATGCGCGAATGCTATCGGCGCGACGGACCGGCGCGAATCGCCTCGCAGGGGTGAGTCGCCCGTGCGTAGACTCCCCGCATGTCCGATCCCGCGCTGCGCCCCGCTCGCCGCGAGGACCTGACCGGCCTCCCCGCCGAGGTCGCTCCGCGCCTGCTCGGCGCCCACCTGACCACCGTCGTGGACGGCGAGACGGTGGTCGCCCGTCTCACCGAGGTCGAGGCGTACCACGGCCGGGGCACGGGCACCGTCGTGGACCTCGGGTCGCACGCCCGCATGGGCCGCACCGCGCGCAACGCCACCATGTGGGGCGAGCCTGGTCACCTCTACGTCTACCTCAGCCACGGCATCCATTCGTGCGTCAACGTCGTCTGCGGTCCCGAGGGCGTCGCGGGCGGGATCCTGCTGCGCGCCGCCGAGATCGTGGCGGGAGCGGATGCCGCGGCGCGGCGCCGTCCGGCGGCCAGAACTCCGCGCGATCTGGCGCGGGGCCCCGGCCGGCTCGGCGATGCGGTGGGGCTGCGGCATCCGGTGCACGACGGCATCGACGCCATCACCGGGGAGCCGTGGCACGGGGCCGTCGCCCGCCTGGAGCTGCGTGCCGATCCGCCGGCCGACATCGCCACGGGGCCGCGCGTGGGGGTGGCAGGAGAGGCGGGAACGAACCTCTTCCCGTGGCGCTTCTGGATCGCGGGCGACCCGACGGTGTCGGCGTTCCGGTGGGTCAGAGGGGCCGCGGAGGCGGCCGGAGTCAAGGACGGCACCCCGTCCGTGCTAGACTGACTCTTCGTCTGCGCGCACTCCAGCACGCAGTTCGTATCCCACCCTCTTCCGACCGGAAACGGTCCGATGAGTGCTGGGGTGCAGACAAGGGATCTTGGGTGGGGCCGTCCGGCTCCACGGTACTAAGGAGACATCACTATGGCAGCAGTGTGCCAGGTGACTGGAGCAGTTCCCGGCTTCGGTCACAACATCTCGCACTCGCACCGCCGGACGAAGCGCCGCTTCGACCCGAACGTGCAGAAGAAGACCTACTTCGTTCCGTCGCTGGGTCGCAACATCAAGCTCAACGTCTCGGCCAAGGGCATCAAGGTCATCGACGCCCGTGGCATCGAGGCAGTCGTCCGTGACCTCAAGGCGAAGGGTGTGAAGCTCTGATGGCCAAGAAGGCACAGGACGTCCGTCCGATCATCAAGCTGCGGTCCACCGCCGGCACGGGGTACACCTACGTGACGCGCAAGAACCGCCGCAACAACCCCGACCGCATCGTGCTGAAGAAGTACGACCCGGTCATCCGCAAGCACGTCGAATTCCGAGAGGAGCGCTGATCCCATGGCCAAGAAGAGCAAGATCGCGCGCAACCAGCAGCGCCAGGAGGTCGTCGACCGCTACGCCGCCAAGCGCGCCGAGCTGAAGAAGGCTCTCGTCGACCCCACCTCGACCGACGAGCAGCGCGAGGCCGCTCGCGTGGGCCTGCAGAAGCTGCCCCGCAACGCCTCGCCGGTCCGTCTGCGCTCGCGCGACGTCATCGACGGCCGCCCCCGTGGCGTGCTGACGAAGTTCGGCATCTCGCGTGTCCGCTTCCGCGACATGGCCCACCGTGGCGAGCTGCCCGGCGTGACCAAGTCCAGCTGGTAAGCACCCGCTTCACGGAAGGCCCGGAGTTCCTCGGAACTCCGGGCCTTCTGCGTTGCGCGCGGCCTCGGTCTGCGCCGCGTCAAGCGGGCTGCGGGACCGCGGTTTCGGCGCAAGATGGAGGGATGCCGCTGGATCCGTTCTTCGAGGAGCGCCTGCGCGTCCACCGCAAGCATCTGATCGACAAGGCGCGCGGGGCGATGCGCGCGCGCCTGACCACGCTGTGGCCGCTCGGCCGCTTCGCGGCGCCGGCGGCGGCGGATGTCGCGCCGGCCGCTTCAGCCGCCGTGCGCGGCGGCGGCGACCGGCCCTCGCTCGGACCGAACGCCCGCGCACGCGCGCGCAAGCGCCGCGCGGCCCTGGCGTGGGATCGATCCGAGCTGGCCGCGGTCGGCACGCCCGGTCCCGACGGGCGCACCACCGAGCACCGGGTGGACGTGCCCGGCCGCCCCGCCGTGCGCATCCGGGTGTACCACCCGGCGGTTCCGGGCTCCGCCGCCGTGCCGGGCGTGCTCGCGTTCTTCGGCGGCGCCTTCCGGATCGGGGGGATCGACTACCCGACGACGGATGCCTCGTTCCGCCGTCGCGCCGTCGACGCCGGCGTGGCGATCGCCGCCGTGGATTACGCCCTGGCGCCCGAGCAGCAGTACCCGGCGCAGGTCGAGCAGGCGTACGCGGCGCTGCAGTGGCTGCTCGCGGAAGCGGGCGAGCTCGGCATCGACCCGGGGCGGCTCGGGGTGCTGGGAACGTCCGCGGGGGGCAGCATCGCCGCCGCCCTGACGCTGATGAACCGCGACCGGGGTGGTCCCGCCCTCCGGCTGCAGGTGCTCGAGGTCCCGGTGGTCGACCTCACGGGCGAGCACATCGATCTGGGGGTGACGCGGGCGCTCGGCATCCCTCGTTTCATCGCCGTCCGCGAACTGCGCTCGGTGGCGCGCACCTACCTGCCGTCGAAGGATGCCGCGCGCGAGCCGTACGCCTCGCCGCTGCGCGCCGCGTCCCACGCGGAGCTGCCGCCTGCCGTGATCCTCACGGCGGAGTTCGACCCGCTCCGCGGCGACGGCGAGGCCTACGCCGCCGCGCTGCGGCGCGCCGGCGTCGATGCGAGCGCTGTGCGCTACCTCGGGGTGACGCACGACACCTCGATCTTCACGGCCGTGCTGCCCGCCGCGCGCCGCTGGCACGACGACGTCGTCGCGGCGCTGCGGCGCCTGCACGCGTGAGGCCCGGGGCTCCTGAGAGCCCCGGGCCCGTGTCCCA
>NZ_JAYRDE010000128.1:0-7477 GCF_041909575.1 Microbacterium sp.
GGTCTCGAGGTCCGCGTGCAGCGCGCGCAGCTCGGCGCCGAGGCGGTCGGCATCGGCGGCGTCGAGGTGCTCCCGCGTGACGCCGGCCTGGCGCAGCGCCGTGCGGGCCGCCTCGAGCTCGTCGGGGACCGCCTGCGCCGCCTGCAGCACGAGCCGGTGGGACTCCTCGAGGATGCGGGCGTCTGCCTCGGCCTGGCGCAGCGACCGCTCGGCGGCGGCGAGCTCGGCCAGCGCGCTGCGCGAGGGATCCTCGGACTGCGCGTGCGCGGCATCCAGGTGACGGCGTGCCTCGTCAGCCTCGGCCACGGCGTTGTGCGCGGCGCGCGAAGCATCCGCCCACTCGTCCTCGGCGAAGCGCGAGGACAGGTCGGCGACGAGAGCGGCCGGATCGCCCATGCCCTCGCGCAGCCGATCGAGGCGGGCGCGGGCCGCGGAGATCTGGCTGGCCGCCGAGACGTTCGCGAGCACCCAGGCCGAGTGCTCCGCCCGGGCGGAGGCGATCAGCCGCAGCGCCTCGTTCACACGCCGTTCGATGCGCGTCGCCGTACGACGGATCTCGTCGGGCAGCACGTCGGAAGCGCTGATGCGGCGGTACTCGTCGAACGCGTCGTCGCGCACGTGCTGGGCCGTCAGCCGCGCTCGCCGGAGGGAGGTCGGTGCGCCGCCCCCGTACAGGGCGCCCGAGAGTCCGACCTCGAGGTCGAGCTCGCCCCCGGCGGGGGCGGGGCGCCCGAGCCCCGGGCCGGCGCGGCGGCGCGGTGCGGGGGGGGCCGCGCGCGCCCGCGGGGAGCGCCGCGCGCGTCGCACGGCCCACGCGATCACCGCGAGGGCGATCGCCGTCACGCCGAAGACGATCACCGCGGGCACGAGCCACGCGAGGACCTCCGCGACGATCTCAGGCATCGGTCTCCTCGAAGAGCAGCAGACGTCGCAGCTGGGCGACGTCGTCCACGGCGGCTTGCGCACCGTCCGCCTCGTGCGGCCAGCTGAAACCCCACCGCACGAAGATCACGGGCACCCCCTGCGCGGCGCCGCCCTCGACGTCGTGGTGACGGTCGCCCACGAGCACGGGCCTGCTGGTGTCGACCCCCGCCGCCTCCAGGCGCCGAAGCGCCTCGGCGACGATGTCGGCCTTCGCGCTGAGGGTCTTCTCGTCCGGCGTCGCGCCGACGACCGCCGTGAGCGCCGGCGACAGGTCGAAGTGATCCATGAGCGCTGCGACCTGCACCTCGGGCTTCGAGCTCGCCGTGGCCTGCGGAATGCCCGCGGCCGCGACATCCCGGATCAGCTCGCCGACGCCGTCGAACAGCTTCGCCCCGGTGGTGTAGCCGTCCTGCTTGCCGAGCACGCGGTAGAAGGCGACGGCCTCGGATGCCTCGGCGGGCGTCATGCCGACGTTCACCTGGAAGGACTCGTACATCGGCGGCCCGATCCAGTGGACGAGCTCGGCGCGCGTGGGCGGTCGCCTCCCGAAGTGCTCGAGCGCGATGGTCAGCCGGCGCAGGATCCCGTCGGAGGCGTCGACGATCGTGCCGTCGACGTCCCACAGCACGCAGGTCCAGGGTGAGCGTCTCGGCATGGGGTCAAGCCTATGGGGCCGGCCGTCAGTCCGTTTGTGCGGGCGAATGCACGTCCGCGTCTGGTGCCAGGCGTGCATTCGCCCGCACAAACGGAGGGGGAGCGGAGGCCGGGGCTCAGAACAGGCGAGGGGCGCCGGACTCGATGCCCTTCATGCCCTCGTAGTCGAGGGTGACGCAGCGGATGCCGCGGTCGGCGGCGAGCACCTTGGCCTGCGGCTTGATCTCCTGGGCGGCGAACACCCCGGTCACCGGGGCGAGGTGCGGGTCGCGTCCGAGCAGCTCGAGGTAGCGCGTCAGCTGCTCGACGCCGTCGATGTCGCCGCGCCGCTTGACCTCGACGGCGATCGTGCCGCCGGCGGGGTCGCGCAGCAGCAGATCGACCGGGCCGATCGCCGTCGGGAACTCGCGGCGCACGAGCGTGAGCCCGTCGCCGATCACGTCGACCTGCTCCGCGAGCAGGCGCTGCAGGTCGGCCTCGACCCCGTCCTTCTGCAGGCCGGGATCGATCCCGAGTTCGTGCGACGAGTCGTGGAGCACCTCGTAGATGCGCACGAGGAGCGCGTCTCCGGTCTTGGCGTGCGTCACGCGCCAGTGCTCGAGCACTCCGGCGGCGGCGGAATCGGCATCCGGAACCTCCACGTCCAGGCGGCACGGCGGGCTCATCCAGTTGAGCGGCTTGTACGAGCCGCCGTCGGAGTGCACGAGCAGCGAGCCGTCGCCCTTGTGCACGAGCAGACGCGTTGCCAGCGGCAGATGCGCGGTGAGCCGCCCGGTGTAATCCACGGAGCAGCGGGCGATGACGAGACGCACCCGATGAGCCTAGCCCCGGGTCAGTGGTGGGCGTGCCCCGCGCCGACCTTCGACCCGGCGATGGGCTTGGCGGCGCCCGACGCGAGCCCCGACAGCGCGATGAGGCCGACGATGATCCACAGTGTCGGCAGGATGCCGATCTCGTGGCTGATCCATCCCAGGATCGGCGGGCCGCAGAGGAACGCGAGGTATCCGATCGTGGCGGCGGCGGAGACGGATGCCGCGGCCTTGGCCGGATCGTCGGCTGCGGCCGACATCCCCAGCGGGAAGCCGAGCGAGGCGCCCGCGCCCCACAGCGCGATGCCCACGAAGGCGATCGGCAGGTTCGGCGCGAGGATGAACATGATGAGACCGATGCCCGCGGCGATGGCGAGGACGCGGAGCGTCCACACCCGGCCGATGCGGTCGACGATCGGGCCGCCGAGGATGCGGAACACCGTCATCGAGACCGAGAACACCGTGAGCGCGATCGCGCCGACCGCCTCGGTCTGGTCGTGGCCGTCGACCATCGCGATCGTGAGCCAGTCGTTCGCGCTCCCCTCGGCGAACGCCATGCCGAGCATGATCGCGCCGATCGCGTAGGTGCGGGGATCGCGCCACACCGCGAGGGTCTCGGCGAAGCGCTCGCGGCGGTTCGCCGGGGTGGCCGGGTCGTCGTGCATCGTCTCGCGGACCGGGATGGCGCGCAGCGCGAAGAGACCCGCGCCGAGCACCAGGACCCCCACCACCCACAGGTGCCAGGCGACCCCGATGCTCCAGGCCGCCATGAGCACGCCGATGCCCGCACCGGCGACCGTGCCGAGGCTGAAGAACGCGTGGAAGAGCGGCATCAGCGTGCGTTCGAACGCCTGCTCGACGGCGGCCGCCTCGACGTTCATCATGACGTCGGTCGCACTCATGCCCATGCCCATGAGCGCGAGGCCGATGGCCGTGACCGCATAGGACTCGAGGAACTGCACGCCCAGTCCGACGACGGCGACGCCGAGCGAGAACGCGATGATGGTCGCGAGCATGCCGCGGCGTGCGCCCCAGCGGACCACCAGCACGTTCGCCAGCGAAAGGCCGACGATCGCCGCGGCGCCCGAGATGAAGAGCAGGATGCCGATCTGGAGGTCGTTGATGCCGAGGTCGCGCTTGACCGCCGGCAGCCGCGCGGCCCACGAGGCAAAGCCGAGCCCGGTGACGAAGAAGATCGTGAAGACAGCGGTCCGCCAGTTGACGAGCTGGGAGCGGGTGAGAAGCGTGTCCACCCCTCCACGGTAACGCCTGCCGATCGGTCCTGTCGAATCGATTCGACGCCCAGAACCCCAAGCGGTAGCATCGATGCCGATGAGCACGCGCCGCGCCACGATCTCCGACGTCGCCCGAGAGGCGGGGGTCTCGCCGTCGACGGCGTCCGTGGTGTTCAGCGGCAAGACGCCGGTCTCGGACGCCACGCGGCGCCGCGTCCTGGACGCTGCATCCGCCCTGGGCTACACCGGTCCCGACCCGCGCGCGGCCTCGCTGCGCCGGGGTCGCTCGGGCATCGTGGGCGTCGTGTTCGAGGAGCATCTCGGCACCGCGTTCCTCGACCCGGTCAAGACGCTCATGATGGACGGGCTGTCCGACGCCGTCGCGCCGCTCGGCGCGGGGCTGCTCCTTCTCCGGGACCACGATCCGTCCGAGAGCGGGACGGCCGCCTCCCTCATGACGGCGCCGCTCGACGCCGCCGTCCTCGTCGGCTGCAGCGGACACCTGCGCGAGTCCCTCGACGCGGTCCGGGCACGGGGCATCCCGGTCGTCGTGGTCGAAGGCGACGCCGGGGACGACGTGCCGCGCATCGGCCTGGACAACCGCGAAGCCCAGCGGCAGGCCGCGAGCCACCTGCGGGCGCTCGGCCACCGCCGGGTCGCCGTGGTGACCCTTCCCGCGCGCGCCGGGTGGGACGCCGGCTGGCTTCTCGACGGCACCGCGATCACGATCGACGTCACGCGCGAGCGCCTCGCGGGGGCACTGGAGGTCTATCCGGATGCCCCGGCCTACGCCGCCGCCGGGAGCTTCATCGACGAGGGGCTCGCCGCCGGCCGCGTGATCCTCGCCGACGCGGCGACGCGCCCGACGGCCGTGATCGCGCAGAGCGACCTGCTCGCCGCCGGAGTGATCCGCGCCGCGGAAGAGGTCGGGCTCCGGGTGCCCGAGGACGTCAGCGTCACCGGCTTCGACGGCATCGTCGTCGACGGCCTCGCGCCCTACGAGCTCACGACTCTCGTCCAGCCCGCGGCCGACAAGGGACGCGCCGCCGGGCAGGCGGTCGCGGCGATGCTCGACGGGGCGGATGCCGCCTCCATCCGGTTCACGTGCGAGTTCCGCGAGGGCAACACCACGGCCCCGCCGCGCGCCGGCTAGGACCGCTGCGGGCCGAGCGGCAGCGGCCGATCGCCGAAGTCGAGGATCGTCCAGCGGCCGCAGTCGACCACGCCCGAGGCATCCGCTTCCGTGATCCCGCCGGGAAGCGCGAACGGCGCGCTGGCGTCATCGAGCACGAGGAACGTCACCTCGCCCACCTCGAAGTCGTCGCGGTTCACCAGCCAGGCGTAGCCCCGCAGGTCGTGATCGACCTGCACGAGCGAGCGCGGGTCGGCCGCGTGCGCCTTCGGCAGCCGCACGGTCCAGAACTGACCCGCTCCGGTGCGGCCCGAGGCATCCGTCCACTCCACGACGCACGCGAGGTCGCGCTCGGGCGCGTCCGCCAGTCCCGCCAGACGCGGGATGCCGAGCCCGGCCGCAGCCACGAGCCCCGCGGTCGAGAGGCCTGCGAGGACGGCTGTTCCCGCTCGCGCGCGCCATTGCACGAGCTCGGGCAGCACGACCAGCCCGAGCACCGGGGCGAACGCGATCGGCTGCAGGTAGCGGGCGGCCTGGGTGCCCAGCACGACCGCGCCGACCACGACGAGCAGGGGAACGACCCAGCCGAACGCCGCGACGACCGCCGGCCCGATCAGCGCGCGGCGGGCGAGCAGGACTGACGCGATCACGCACCACGCCCACAGGGCGAGGCCGACGACTCCCGCGACGACGCCCGCGGGCTCGACGAGCTGATCGGCGGCGAGCCCGGCGTAGTACGTCAGCGAATCGAGCCACCTCGGGGGATCCGCGTAGCCGGCGCCGGACGTGGCGATCAGGTGCGCGAGGGGAATGCGCGCCGCGAAGCCCGCGGCCGTGCCCGCGGCGAGGGCCAGCAGCAGCATCCATGCCGCTCGCCGGACATCTGCACCTGTCGCGAACGGAGAGAGCGCACGCAGAAGGACGGCCGCCGCGGCCAGCACGAGGGCGAGCGGCACGGTCACCCAGGCCGCGAACAGCGGATTGGTGAGGACGGATGCCGCGGCCACCCCGGCGAGCACCCACAGATGCACCCGCCGACGCGGCGCGTCGAGTCCGCGCCGCACGAGGCCCACGGCGACGACGGCGGCGATCACCGTCGCGCTGTAGTAGGTCGTGGTGAGCAGGAGCGAGGCGGGCTCGAGCGCGCTGCGATCGGGGGATGCCTCCAGCGCGGCGAGTACGGCGAACCCGGCCAGGGCGAGGAGCGAGGCGGCGACGGGTGCGCTGCCCGGGCGCCGGGCGCCTGCCGCGAGCCGCAGCGCGCCATACAGCGCGACGAGGTTCACCACGGCGGCGAGGAGGAGGGTCGCCTCGATGCCCAGGCCCACGAGCGCGAGCGCCCCCAGCACCGCTGTCTCGGGCAGGAACAGCACGGACGACATCGCCCAGTCCTGGGGCTGTCCCGACGACAGGGATCGCAGGACGAGCGTCGTCACGAGCGAGTCGCCGTCCCGCAGCAGGAGCTCCACCCGCGGGGTCGAGGCCACGACGGCCACCGTCGCGATCGCGACGGCGACGGCCGCCGCGACGCCCATCGACTCGCGCGCCCACGACGTCGTGCGGGACGGGGCGGGAGCGGCTGCCACGTCGTCCACTCTGGCACGGACGGGACCGGCGGCCGGGGCGCGCCGGTAGACTGGACCCCGACACCCTGATCGCCCGTGCCGCGCGCGTGAGCCCCCGGCCGACGACCACGAGGAGGCCGCCCATGCTGCTCCTCCTCGGCGCGTTCGCGATCGTTCCGCTGGTGCTGCCGTGGCTCGTCCGGCACATCGGTGCGCGCGCGTTCTACGTCGCCGCGCTGCTGCCGATCGCCGCGTTCATCCAGGCCGCCGCGGCCACGCCCGCCGTGCTCGCCGGCGCCTATCCGTTCGAGTCGTACGACTGGATCACGCCGCTCGGCATCGAGCTGTCGATGCGCATGAACACCCTGTCGTGGCTCATGACGCTGATCGTCACGGGCGTGGGCGCCCTCGTGATTCTCTACTGCCGCTGGTACTTCCGTGGCAAGAACGAGGGTCTCGGGCAGTTCTCCGCGGTGCTGCTCGCCTTCGCGGGAGCGATGTACGGACTCGTCCTCACCGACGACCTCGTCGTGCTGGTGATGTTCTGGGAAGTCACGAGCGTGCTGTCGTATCTGCTCATCGGGTACTACAACCGCCGCGCCGCGAGCCGTCGTGCCGCGCTGCAGGCGCTGCTGGTGACGACGCTCGGCGGCCTCGTGATGCTCATCGGGGTCGTGCTGATGGTCGTCGAGGCCGGCACCTCGAGCATCTCGACGATCCTCGCCGATGCCCCGGCCGGGCCGGTTGTGGACGCGGCGCTCGTCCTCCTGCTCATCGGCGCGCTGAGCAAGTCGGCCATCTTCCCCTTCCACTTCTGGCTGCCCGGCGCCATGGCTGCGCCGACGCCGGTGAGCGCCTACCTGCATGCCGCCGCGATGGTGAAAGCAGGCATCTACCTCATCGCCCTCCTCGCGCCGGTGTTCGCCGCCGCACCGACGTGGCGCCCGATCGTCATCTCGCTCGGGGCGTTCACGATGCTGCTCGGCGGGTACCAGGCGCTGCGCGAGACGGACCTCAAGCGCATCCTCGCCTTCGGCACGGTCAGCCAGCTCGGCCTGCTCGCCGTCGTCCTCGGCTACGGCACCCGCGACGCCGCGCTCGCCGGTGCCGCGCTGCTGCTGAGCCACGCCCTGTTCAAGTCCGCGCTCTTCCTGGTCG
>NZ_JAYRDE010000129.1:0-7437 GCF_041909575.1 Microbacterium sp.
TTCCTTTCGTGTGGTGCATTTCTCTCGGTGATCGGCCGGGATGCCTCGGCCGGGTCAGCCCCGTGACCGCCTCGTCGCCAGCCGCTCCAGGAGGGAGGTGACGAGGAAGAACACGAGGCCGATGAGGATGCCGCCCAGCACGTACGCCCACGCGAGCGCCGCCCGGCCGGACTTGGCATAGGTGGCGATCGCCGTGCCGATGCCGTCGGCGGGTCCGCCGAAGTACTCCGCGACGAGCGCGGCGATCACGGCGAGCGAGCTCGCGATGCGCAGGCCGGTCATGAGGTACGGCATGGCGGTGGGAAGGGTCAGGATTCGGAAGGTCTGCGCGCCCGACGCGCCGGACGCGCGCATCAGGTCGCGGTGCACCGGGCGCGTCTGGCGCAGGCCCCGCAGGACGTTGACGAACACCGGGATGAAGGCGGCGATCGTCGCGACGGCCTGGCGCCCGAACTGGCTGGAGGCGCCGAACATCGTGTTGAGGATCGGGGTGATCGCCACGATCGGGATGACCGCCAGCGCCGAGATCAGCGGCGCCAGCATCCCGTCGATCGGGCGCGCCGCCGCCGCGAGGGCGGCGAAGAGGATTGCGAGGATGGATCCGGCGATGAGGCCCACGAGCGCGTTGGTCGCGGTGATGGCCATGTCCTCGGCGATGATCGGCCAGCGCAGCACGAACTCCGCCGCGATGGCGACCGGACTCGGCAGCATGCGCGGCGCGGTGCCCGAGGCCACCCAGATCGTCCACGCCGACAGGATGATGAGTCCGACGATGATCGGCGCGACGATCCGCAGCCAGCCGGGCAGGGGCTTCTCGCCGGGCTCGCGGGCGCGCGTCTTCCGCCCGGGCGGGGCCGGGAGCATGGTCGTGGCGGCGTCGGTCATCGCTCGTTCGCCCTCTCGATGCGCGTGCCGTGGAGCGCCTCGCGCACCGCGGTGACACGGTCGAAGTACTCCGGCGACTCGCGCAGGCTCTCGTCGCGCACCGCACCGAAGCCGGTCGGGATGACGTCGGTGATGCGACCGGGGCGCGGGCTCATCACCACGACGCGGTCCGACAGGAACACCGCCTCGGGGATGGAGTGCGTCACGAAGACCACGGCCGCTCCCGTCTCGCCGGCGATGCGGGTGAGCTCGGACTGGAGGTACTCCCGCGTCATCTCGTCGAGGGCGCCGAAGGGCTCGTCCATCAGGAGCAGGCGCGGCCGCGCGGCCAGCGCGCGGGCGATCGCGACCCGCTGCTGCATGCCGCCCGAGAGCTGGTCCGGGTACCGGTCGACGAACTCCGTGAGGCCGACGAGCTCGGCGAGTTCGGCGATGCGCGACGCGCGCTGCGCCTTGCCGCTGCCGTGGAGCTCGAGCGGGAGGCCGATATTGGCCGCGACGGTGCGCCAGGGGAGGAGCCCTGCCTGCTGGAACGCGATGCCGTAGTCCTGGTCGGCGCGGGCGCGCGGCGCCGGTTTGCCGAAGATCTCCAGCGTGCCGCTCGTCGCGCCGTCGAGGTCGGCGATGAGGCGCAGGAGCGTGGACTTGCCGCACCCGGAGGGCCCGATGAGCGAGACGAACTCGCCCGCCGCCACCTCGAGGTCCACCTCGGTCAGGGCGACGACCTCGCCGGACTTCGTCGGGAACACCTTGCCGACGCCGCTCGCGTGCACGGCCGGCCGGGCCGCGGCATCCTGCGATTCCTGCGTGTCTGGGACGGTCATGCCGGAGCTTCTCCTCTGCGGTAGTTGGCGAGGCCGAGCCCGATGACGGCGACCGACGCGGCGGCGATGAGGCCGAGGGCGATCGAGCCGAAGGTCGGTCCCCACGGGGCGGCCGGGTCGCTCGAGGCCTGGCCGGCGAGCTGGATGAGCATGCGGCCGATGCCGCCGCGCATGCCGATGGACACCTCGGCGACGACGGCGCCGAGCACCGCATTGGCCGCGGCCAGTCGCAGCGCGGGCAGCAGGTGCGGGACGGCGGCCGGGAGCCGCAGGCGCAGCAGCGTCGGCCAGTAGCCGGCGGCGTAGCTCTGCATCAGGTCGAGGTGGATCCGGTCGGGGGAGGCGAGACCGCGCAGGACGCCCACGGCGACCGGGAAGAACGCCAGGTACGACGCGATCACGGCGACCGACAGCCATTGCGGCCAGGATCCGCCGCCGCGGTCGATCTGATTTCCGATCGCGTTCACCACGGGGGCGAACGCGATGAGCGGCACGATCTGGCTGACCACGATCCAGGGGAGGAGCCCCCACTCCAGCAGGCGCCAGCGCTGCATCACGAGGCCGAGGATCGCCCCGACGGCGACGCCGATGATCCAGCCGACGGCCGCGATTCCGAGGGTCACGAGCGCCGCACCGGCGACCGACACCCACAGCGGCGGCGTCTCGCCCCCGCTCGTCGGCGCGAACAGGCGCGCGACCATGTCCCAGATGTGCGGCATCGCCCGGTCGTGGGTGCGCGGCAGGATCATGACGCCGGAGCCCGACTCGCCCTCGACGGCGCCGATGGTGACGCCCTCCGCCGGACCGAGGAACTTGTACAGCTCCCACAGCAGGAGCACCGTGAGTACGCCGAGCGCGCCCCATCCCACGACGATCCAGCCGCGAAGCTCGCCCTGACGCCGGGCCGACCAGCCGATCGGCCTCATGTCTTGGCCGTCACATGGGCCGAGAGCGCGGGGATGACCGTCTCGCCGTAGACCCGCAGCGTCTCCTCCTTGCTGTCGTGCTGGAGGTAGCCGGCGAACTGGGTGACGCCCAGCGCGCGCAGCTGCTCGAGCTTCGCGATGTGCTCGTCGGCCGTGCCCAGGATGCAGAACCGGTCGACGATCTCGTCGGGCACGAAGTCGACGTGGTCGTTGTCGGCCTTGCCGTGGGTGTTGTAGTCGTAGCCGTGACGGCCCTCGATGTAGGCGGTGAGCGCCTCGGGCACCGCGCCGTGCTCCCCGTACTTCGCGACGATGTCGGCCACGTGGTTGCCCACCATGCCGCCGAACCAGCGGCACTGGTCGCGCATGTGCTGCCAGTCGTCGCCGATGTACATCGGCGCGGCGACGCAGAACGAGATGGCATCGGGGTCGCGGCCCGCGGCGGCCGCGGCATCCCTCACCGTCTTGATCATCCACGCGGCGATGTCGACGTCCGCGAGCTGCAGGATGAAGCCGTCGCCGACCTCTCCGGTGAGCTTGAGCGCCATGGGCCCGTAGGCGGCGACCCACACCTCGAGCTCGGAGCCCTTGCTCCACGGGAACTGCAGCGTCGCCCCCTTGTACTCGACCGGCCGGGAGTTCGCGAGCTCGCGGATCACGTGGATCGACTCGCGCAGCTCGGCCATCGTGACCGGCTTGCCGTTGGTCACGCGGACCGCCGAGTCCCCGCGGCCGATGCCGCAGATCGTGCGGTTGCCGTACATCTCGTTGAGCGTGGCGAACACGGACGCCGTGACGGTCCAGTCCCGCGTGGCGGGGTTCGTGACGAACGGCCCGACGGTGATCCGCTTCGTGGCGTTGAGGATCGCCGAGTGGATGACGTACGGCTCCTCCCACAGGAGGTGGGAGTCGAAGGTCCACACGTGGCTGAAGCCGTGGGCCTCGGCCAGCTGCGCGAGCTGCACGGCCCGCGCCGCGGGCGGGTTTGTCTGGAGGACGACGCCGAAGTCCATGATCTCGATATGCTCCGCTGCTCGATCGCCGATGGGTTCAGATGAGGTACTGCGACAGGCCGCGCTTGAGGTAGCGCCCGTCGCCCTTGGCGCCGAGGTACTGACCGTCGTCGACGATGACCTTTCCGCGCGAGATGACCGTGTCGACGTGGCCGTCGATCTCGAAGCCCTCCCATGCCGAGTGGTCCATGTTCATGTGATGGGATGCCGCGGAGATCGAGGTGTGCCCGTTCGGGTCGTAGACCACCACGTCGCCGTCGGCGCCGGGCTGGATCACGCCCTTGCGTCCGTAGAGCCCGAACATGCGCGCCGGCGTGGTCGACGTGAGCTCGACCCAGCGCTCGAGCGTGATCTTGCCGGTCACCACGCCCTGGTACATGAGGTCCATGCGGTGCTCCACCGACCCGATGCCGTTCGGGATGGAGCGGAAGTCGTCGAGACCGAGCTCCTTCTGCCCCTTCATGCAGAACGGGCAGTGGTCGGTCGAGACCATCTGGATGTCGTTCGTGCGCAGCGCTTGCCACATATGGTGCTGATGGCCCTCGCCGCGGCTGCGCAGCGGTGTGGAGCAGACCCACTTGGCACCCTCGAACTGGCCCCACTCCTGACTGAACGCGCCGAGCTGCTCCTCGAGCGACAGGTAGAGGTACTGCGGGCACGTCTCGCCGAACACGTTCCAGCCCTGGTCCCGGGCCCACGCGATCTGGTCGACGGCCTGCTTGGCGCTCACGTGGACGGTGTACAGGGGCGCCCCGGTGAGGTTGGCGAGCATGATCGCGCGGTGCGTGGCCTCCTCCTCCATCTGCCACGCGCGCGCGATGCCGTGGTAGTACGGCGCTTTCTTGCCCGCCTCGGCGAGCTGCGCGGCGAGCACGTCGATCGCGGGTCCGTTCTCGGCGTGCATCATCGTGAGCAGGCCGGTCTCGGCCGAGACCTGCATCGCCTTGAGCACCTGGGCGTCGTCGGAGTAGAAGACGCCGGGATAGGCCATGAACAGCTTGAAGCTCGAGACGCCCTCGTCGAGGAGTCCGCGCATCGCGAGCAGCGAGTCGTCGTCGACGCCGCCGATGATCTGGTGGAAGCCGTAGTCGATCGCGCAGTTGCCGCGTGCCTTCTCGTGCCAGGCGGCGAGTCCGTCCTGCACCCGCTCGCCGTACTTCTGCACGGCGAAGTCGATGATGCTGGTGGTGCCGCCCCAGGCCGCGGCCCGGGTGCCCGTCTCGAAGGTGTCGGAGGCGGCGGTGCCGCCGAAGGGCAGCTCCATGTGAGTGTGGGCGTCGATGCCGCCGGGGATCACGTACTTGCCGGTGGCGTCGATCACGCTGTCGACGGAGGCCGCGACATCCGTCCCGAGCAGCTGCGAGCCGGGCGCGAGCACGGCGACGATGGTCTCGCCGTCGATGAGGACATCGGCCTCGCCGCGGCCCGTGGCCGAGACGACGGTGCCGCCCGTGATGAGTGTGGTGGTCATCGGATGCTCCCTCTGGTCACGGCTTCGCGATCCGGGTGTACGAGTCGGGCCGGCGGTCCCGGTAGAACTGCCAGTCGTCGCGCATCTCGCGCACCATGTCGAGGTCTAGGTCGCGCACGAGCAGCTCCTCGTGCTCGCCCGAGCCGCGCTCGCCGACGAAGTTGCCGCGCGGGTCGATCACCTGGCTGGTGCCGTAGAAGTCCACGGCGAGGTCGCCGTACTCGTTGTCCTCGCGGCCGACACGGTTGGGCTGCAGCACGAAATAGCCGTTCGCGACAGCCGCGGCCGGGCCCTCGACCTCCCACAGCCGGTTCGAGAGACCGGGCTTGGTGGCGTTGGGGTTGAAGACCATGTGCGCGTCGTTCAGGCCGAGCTCGCGCCACCCCTCGGGGAAATGACGGTCGTAGCAGATGTACATCCCGATGCGGCCGACCGCCGAGTCGAAGACGGGATACCCGAGGTTCCCCGGACGGAAGTAGAACTTCTCCCAGAACCGGTCGAGGTGGGGGAGGTGGTGCTTGCGGTACTTGCCGAGGATGGTGCCGTCCGCGTCCACGAGCACCGAGGTGTTGTAGTAGACGCCGGTCTCGGCCTCCTCGTAGATGGGGAGCACCGTCACGACGCCGAGCTCCTTCGCGACGTCCGCGAAGCGCTGCACGATCGGCCCGTCGGCCGCCTCGGCGAACCGGTAGTACTTCTTGTCTTGCGTGATGCCGAAGTACGGCCCGTAGAACAGCTCCTGGAAGCACACGACCTGTGCCCCCTGCGATGCCGCGTCGCGCAGGAAGCCTTCGTGCTTGTCCAGCATCGACTCCTTGTCGCCCGTCCAGGTCGTCTGCGAAATGGCTGCGCGTACCGTCGCCATGGTGTCTCCGTTCGTGCTCGATCGAGGTCCCTCGGGCTGGGACCGACGGGGATGGATCTGAAGAGCAGCCCCGCTCCCCGATCCTGTCGAGTCGACGTTTCCCATCGGTTTCGGCCTGTGACGCGACAGTAAAGCCTCGCGCCGACGCTGGCAATGGTTGGGTGGGCAAACCATAGGAACGGCGGCGGGATACATCGCGGGACGGATGCCGCGGCATCACCTCTCGCGTACCGTGAAAGCCGTGTTCCGCCGCCTGAAGACGTACCAGCTCGTCACCGACGTGGTGGTGGCCGGCTTCTTCGCGCTCACCGCGCTGTTCGTCGAGCTCCAGCTCGCGCCCGGCTGGGGAGGCGACTTCGCCGCCGTCGTGCTGGCGGCGGTCCTCGTCACGATCCTCCTGTCGGGGGCGCTCGCGCTGCGTCGGCTGTCGCCTGCGCTCGCCCTCGCACTGGCGTGGCTCGGCGCGATCGTCCAGATGGCGTTCGGCCGTCCGCCGAGTCCGGTGGACCTCGCGATCTTCGCGGTGCTCTACGCCACGGCGGCGTACGGGTCGCAGCTGGTGTTCTGGCTCGGCTTCGCCTCGTCGTTCGTGGGCGCCCTGGTGATCACCGTGTACCTCGTGATCGGACCGTACTTCGGATCGGGCGGCGTCACCTGGAGCTCCATCCCGGTCGCGCTCGCGGTGCTCGTGGCGGCAGCCTTCGCGCTGCTGCTGTCGTGGACGGTCGGCGCACTCGTGCGCACCGGGATCCGCGCCCGTGAGAACCGCGACGCGCAGCGCCGGGCGGAGGCGGAGGCCGTCGCCGAGCAGGAGCGCGTGCGCATCGCGCGCGACATGCACGACGTCGTCGCCCACTCGCTGGCGGTGGTGATCGCGCAGGCCGACGGCGCGCGCTATGCCGCGGCATCCGATCCCGCCGCAGCCACGGCGGCGCTCGGCACGATCTCCACGACCGCGCGCTCGGCGCTCGCCGACGTGCGCCTGCTGCTCACGCAGCTGCGGCACAGCCAGGGCGACGGCCCGCAGCCGACGCTCGCCGACCTCGAGGAGCTCTACGCCCAGGTCCGCGCGGCCGGGGTCGAGCTGCGCGTCGACGTCGATCCGGCGCCGCAGGGCGACCCGCCCGCTGCCGCGCAGCTGGCGGTCTACCGCATCCTGCAGGAGGCCCTCACCAACGCCCTGCGACACGGCGACGGCGGTCCTGTCGGCGTGGGCCTGGCGTGGCATCCGTCCCGCGTCGACGTCGAGGTGCGCAACCCGATCGCAACCGCCGTGCCGGGTGCTCCCGGCCACGGCATCATCGGCATGCGCGAGCGCGCTCAGCTCGCCGGCGGTCGCCTGGACGCCCGCGCCGACGGCGACGTGTTCGTCGTGTCGGCCAGCCTTCCGGTCGGGGTGCCGGCATGATCCGCGTCGCGCTCGTCGACGACCAGGCGCTGTTTCGCGCGGGCA
>NZ_JAYRDE010000130.1:0-7310 GCF_041909575.1 Microbacterium sp.
GGGTGCTGCCCGCGCTGGCGGCCCGCGACGTCGCGGGCCTGCGAATCGCGCCGCCCTCGCTCGAGGAGCTGTTCCTGCGCCACTACGGCGACGACCTCGCCGTCATGGAGGGGAACGGGCGATGAGCCGCTTCTTCGCGCTGCTCGGTCAGCGCGTGCGCCGCGACTGGCTGCAGATCCTGCTGTGGGCAGCCGGCACCGGGCTGCTCGCGTACGCATCGTACGTGGGCGTCGCCGATGCCTATGGGACCGAGCAGGACCGCACGTCGCTCCTCGCCGCCGCGCTCGCTAATCCGGTGATCCTGCTGTTCCGCGGGCTGCCCTCGGGCGTCGGCGAGGGCGCGTTCATGGTGTTCCTGATCTTCCCGTGGCTGGCCATCCTCGCCGCGTTCATGAGCACGTTCCTGGCCGTGCGGCACACGCGCGGCGACGAGGAGTCCGGCCGCGCCGAGCTGATCGCGGCCACCCCCGCCGCGCGCAGCCTGCCGATCGTGGCCACCGCCGTGCACGGCCTGCTTGCGAACGTCGTTCTCGGCGCGCTCGTCGCCGGAGCCTTCCTCGCCGTCGGCCTGGACGCCGAGGGGTCGCTGCTCGCGGGCGTCGCGGCCGCCGCGGTCGGCATCGTCTTCCTCGGCGTCGGCCTGTTCGCCGCGCAGCTCATGCGCACCTCGCGCGGCGCGAACAGCGTCGCCGTGTGGACCGTGATGGCGACGTTCGTGATCGCCGGCATCGGCAACGCCATCGGGACGCCGTCGGACGACCTCACCCGGATGCGCAGCTCGTGGCTGGCGTGGCTGTCGCCGTTCGGGTGGGGCGAGAACACGCGCGCATTCGACGAGAACCTGTGGTGGCCGGCGCTCCTGTGCCTCGGCGTCGGTGTCGTCCTCGCGGCGACCGCGATCGCGCTCGCCTCGGTGCGCGATCTCGGCGGGAGCTTCATCGCGGAGCGCCTCGGCCGGGCTGAGGCATCCGCTGCGCTCTCCGGCCCGATGGCGCTGGTGTGGCGCCTGACGCGCGGCGCCGTGCTCGGCTGGGCGGTCGGCGGACTGCTCACCGGTGTGCTGTCGACCTCGCTCGCGTCGATCGTGCAGGAGGTGGGCGCGGCCAATCCGGCTGTCGAAGAGATCCTGCGGCAGATCTCCGGCGAGGGCAGCCTGGACCAGGGCACCGTGACCACGTTCTTCACGATGCTCGGCGTCCTGGCCGCGTGCTGCGCCGTGCAGATCGTGTGCCGTGCCCGGCAGGAGGAGGCGCACGGGACCGCCGAGCCGCTGCTGGCGGCCCCCGTCGGGCGGGTACGGTGGCTGGCCGACTACCTCGTCGTCGCGCTCATCGGCATCGTCTTCGTGATCGCCGCGGCGATCGGCGGCGCCGCGCTCGGCATCGCCGGGCAGGACGGCGACTGGGAGCTCATGCGGACGGTCGTCGTGACCGGCGCAGGGCAGGTGGCGGCGGCATCCGTGTTCCTCGTCGTGACCGCGCTCGCCTTCGTGCTCGTGCCGCGGCTCACCATCCCGCTCGGCTGGACGCTGGTGCTCGTGGCCATGGTGCTCGGCCTGTTCGGGCCGCTGTTCCAGTTCCCCGACGAGCTCGTGCACCTGTCGCCGATCGCCGTCACGCCGATGGTCGACGGCGACGCCGTGGACGTGCGCGGACTCTGGTGGCTCGTGCTCGCGACGGGCGTGGGGGCCGCGGCATCCCTCGCCCTGATGCGACGGCGCGAGCTGACGGCGGCAGGGTAGAGGCATGGATCACCCCGGAACCGGACCGGCCGAGCAGGCCGCGGCGCTGCTGACAGCGGCGGGCATGGCGCGCATGCCGGCGCGCGTGATGATGGCTCTCGTCGGCTCCCCCGACGAGGGCTACACCGCGGCCGAGCTGGGCGACCGGCTGGGCGTCTCGGCCGCAGCGGTGTCGGGCGCTGTTCGGTACCTCGTGTCGATGCGCCTGATCCAGCGGGTGTCGCGGCCGGGCGATCGCCGGGACCGCTACGACCTGGTGGACCATGCGTGGTCGGGGATGATCACGGCGAACGCGCCGATGTACGCCGCGCTGGCCGCCGCGATGGACGACATCGCCGACGACAACGCGGACGCGCCGCTGTCGGTGGCTCGCGCCCGGGACGTCGCCGACTTCCTGCGCTACCTCGCCGAGCGGATGCCGCGCCTGGCCGACGAGTGGCGTGCGCAGCGCGCGGCGGACCGCGGGTAGCCTTGCCCGAGTGACTGACGACGCCTCCCGCTACATCGTGGCCACCGACGGCGCCTGCAAGGGCAATCCCGGCCCGGCGGGCTGGGCGTGGGTCGGCGAGGACGGGCACTGGGCCGCCGGGTCGGTGCCCGTCGGCACGAACAACATCGGCGAGCTGCTCGGACTGCTCAAGGCCATCGAGGACCACCGCGACGTCGCGCACCTCATCGTCCAGGCGGACTCGAAGTACGCCATCGACACGTACACGAAGTGGATGGACGGCCACCGCCGCCGGGGCTGGAAGACCTCGACCGGTGCGCCGACGAAGAACGTCGACATCCTCGAGCAGCTGATCGCCGTCCGCGACGCCCGCCGCGCGGCCGGCATGCCCGACGTCGTGCTCGAACACGTGCGTGGGCACTCCGGCCACGTTCTCAACGCGTGGGCGGATGAACGGGCCGTGCGCGCGTCGGAGCACGCCGCGAAGGGTGTCGAGAGCGCCTGGTCGTCGCTCGGCGCGCACGAGCGCATCGACGTCTCGGCCGCCCCGAAGAACGGGCGCTGAGGCGACGCGTCACAGCTGCGCCCGGTACTCCCGCCACACCTCGCCGAGGCGCGTCACACCTTCCCGCAGCACGTCGTCAGGGGCGGTGAAGGGCACGCGGATGTGATCGTCGTAGACGACGGATGCCGTGAACTCGGTACCGCCCGCAACGGCGACGCCGCGCATCGCTGCCAGGCGCGCGAAGGCGGTCGCCGACCCCACGGGCAGGCGCGCCCACACCGCAAGACCACCCCGGGGCGCCGCGACCTCCCACTCGGGAAGGTACTCGGCGAGTTCCGCGAGCAGGTGCACGGATGCCGCCGCGTGGGTGGTCGACGTCTCGAGCCGCAGGGCGCGGGAATGCTCGACGAGGTCGAGTGCCAGCAGCTGCGCCGGCACGCTCGTGGACTGGTCCGCCAGCTGCCGCAGTGCACGCAGCCGGCGCACGAGCACGGGATCCGCGCGCAGCCAGCCGATGCGCAGTCCCGACCACGCCCACTTCGAGAGCGAATCCACGACGATGACGGGCGCGTCGGGTCGGAGCGCCGCGAGCGTCGCCGGCACGACGCCGTCGAACGAGACGTGCGCGAGGACGCGGTCCTCGAGCACGGGCACGCCGTACTCGGCCGACAGGTCGGCGATGCGCTGCCGTCCCGCGGCCGGGAGCCGGGTGCCGGTCGGGTTGTGGTGGTGCGGATTGACGGCGATGAGGGCGGGACGGAGGGCCACGATCGCGGCTTCCAGCTCGTCGACATCGATGCCGTCCGGGCCCATCGTCACGCCGTGCACGCGGCCGCCGCGCCGACGGACCGAGTCCGCGAGGCCGGGCCAGGTCACCGACTCGGTGATCACGACGTCGCCCGGCGACACGAGCTCGTCGACCACGAGGCTGAGGGCCTGCTGCGCGCCATGCGTCACCAGGATCTGCGACGCGGTGGCCGCCGTGCCCTCCTCCTCGAAGAGCGCCGCCAGTCGTGCGCGGAGGTCGGGCAGGCCCGACGGATCGGTCTCGGAGAGCGTGACGGGGTCGAGCGTCGGGGAATGCGCACGCACGACGTCCACGACGAGCTGCGGCATGGCCGGGACAGCGCGCAGCAGGTCGATTCCCGACGGCGCCGCCGAGAACAGTCCCTCGCCGCGCGCCGACCTCTCGCGAGACGGGATCGCGGCGCCGACATGGCCTGCGACGCGCGTACCGCTCCCCTGCCGGCGCTCGACGAGCCCGTCCTCGCTCAGCAGGCCGTACGCGGCGACGACCGTTCCGCGGGACACCGCGATCGCACCGGCCAGGGTGCGCTCGGCGGGGAGGCGATCCCCCGATCGCAGCTCGCCGCCCTCGATGAGCGCGGCGAGCCCCTGCGCGAGCCGCACTGTCAGGGTTCCCTCCCCGTGCGCCCATCGGCCCAGTCGAGCAGCGAGACGGGATGCCTCGACGCTGCCGCCGAGGGCCACCCGCTGGTCCACTAGCCGCTCATTGGCTCTTTCCGCGGTGGTCATATCACCGCATTCTGGTCCAATGTTCCGCTCAGACGCCACCTTCTCGCCCGCTCCTCGTCCATTCACTCCGAATTGGACCATTCGAGAGCTGCTCGACTGGATCGCCGCGGACGACGCCCGCTGCCACGATGAGTCGCTGATCCCGGTGCTGGCGACGAGCGACGGCACGGACCTCACGCCGTCGTCGCCGGTCGCCCTCGTCCGCGCGCTCGCCGCTCGCGTCCGCCGCGATCCCGACCTCGCACAGACGCGCGTGAGCGACCTGCGCAGTCCCGTGTCGCCCGCGCCCGCCGCCTAGGCTCCGGCGGCGGCGAGCTTCTCCTCGAGCGCGTCGAGGGCGGGGCGCTGTCCCTTCACGAGCCTCTCGCGGGCGTCGGCGAGCGGCATCCACTCCGCCCGGTCGACCTCGGGGAAGGACGCCGTGCGACCCGATCGCGGTGGCCACTCCAGCTCGAACTCGCCGAAGACGAAGTCGCCCGGCTCGAACGACGCGCCGTCGGCGACGAAGACCGTGATGCGCTTGCCCGACGAGTACGCCCACGTCCCAAGCTCGGCGTACGGCTCGGGCGGCGGGGTGACGCCGAGCTCCTCCTCGAACTCGCGGAGGGCCGCGTCGAGCGCGGACTCGGCGTCGGGGTCGTACTCCCCCTTCGGCACCGACCAGGCGCCGTCGTCCTTCGCGGCCCAATAGGGGCCGCCCATGTGGGCGATGAAGACCTCGGGCGCGGCATCCGTCACGCGATAGAGCAGGAGTCCCGCACTGTGCACCGGCATGGTCACCCGCCCGCGTCGGTCAGACCTCGAGGGGCGTGACGGCGGCGACGGCCTCGTCCTCTTCGGTGGCGACGAGCTGGCCGCACGCGCCGTCGATCTCTTTGCCGCGCGTGTCGCGCAGCGTGGTGGGGATGCCGGCGTCGTTGAGGCGGCGGACGAACTCGTTCTGCACGTCGACGTCGGACGCGGTCCAGATCGAGCCCGGCGTCGGGTTCAGCGGGATCGGGTTCACGTGCACCCATCCGCGACCGCGCGCGTTGAGCTTCTCGCCCAGCAGGTCCGCACGCCAGGCGTGGTCGTTCATGTCCTTGATGAGCGCGTACTCGATCGACACGCGGCGGCCCGTCTTGTCGAAGTAGGCCCGGGCGGCATCGAGGGCCTCGTCGACCTTCCAGCGCGAGTTCACCGGGATCAGCTCATCGCGCAGGCGGTCGTCGGGAGCGTGGAGCGAGAGGGCGAACGTGACCGGGATGTCCTCGTCGGCGAGCTTCTTGATCGCGGGCACCAGGCCCACCGTCGAAACGGTGACGCCGCGCGCGCTCATGCCGAGGCCGTGCTCCTTGTCGGTCATGACGCGCACGGCCTGCATGACCCGGGCGTAGTTGGCGAGCGGCTCGCCCATGCCCATGAAGACGATGTTCGACACGCGCTCGGCGGAGTGGTCGTCGCGCTTCTTGCCGCCGAGGCCCCCGTCGGCGATGAGGCGGTTGGCGCGCACGATCTGCTCGATGATCTCGGCGGCCGACATGTTGCGCGTGAGCCCCGCCTGGCCGGTGGCGCAGAAGGGACAGTTCATGCCGCAGCCGGCCTGGCTCGACACGCACAGCGTGATGCGGCCGGGATAGCGCATGAGAACCGACTCGACGAGGGCGCCGTCGTGCAGCTTCCACAGGAACTTGATCGTGTCGCCGCGGTCGGTCTCGAGACGCCGCACCTCGGTGAGGAGGGGTGGCAGCATCCCGTGCACGAGCTCCTCGCGGCCGGCCGCGGGAAGGTCGGTCATGGCGGCGGGATCGTGGGTCCAGTGCTGGAAGTAGTGCTTCTCGAGCTGCTTCGCCCGGAAGCCGGGGAGACCGAGCTCGGTCACCTTCGCGACGCGCTCGTCGGGGGTGAGATCGGCGAGGTGAACGGGCGGCTTGCCGCGCTTGGGCGACGCGAACTGCAGGAGCGGTCGGCCCTCGGCATCCTTCTGCTGGGTCCAGCCCTCGGTCGTAGGACGCACCTGGCGGGGTTTGGTGGTGCGCACGGGGGGCTGGTCGGTCATGCTTCGAGGGTAGGGGACGCACCTGAACGATGCCCGGATCAGGACTACCGTGGTACCTGTGGACGTCGCGACGAAGCGGCAGGTCCGCCTGGGGCGCACGGCGCGGGGACGGCGGCCGCTGGGTCACGCGCGCGCGAGGAGACGGTGATGGATGCCGCGTCCCGCGCCGAGCTCGACCGCCTGCGCGTACGCGCCTACGGCCCCGACGACGACATCTGGGGCGACCCGGCGGCGGTGCGGCGCCTCGTCGAACTCGAGGCGGAGGTGGTCGAGGCGCGCGGCGATCGCGGGGCCGAGGCATCCGCTCGCCCCGCTCCGGAAGCGGCGCCCGGCTCCCGCCCGCCGGCCGTGGAACTGCCGCCTGCCGAGCCGCCGGCCGCGGAGTCGTCGGCCGAGCAGCCGCCGGCGCCGGGCGAGAGCGCGCTCCCCGTCCTCGCCACGCCGGCCTCGCAGCCGGCCGCAGAGCCGATCGCCCTCGCCGGGATCGGCGGGGCGCTGATCCTGGCGATCGGGGGATTCGTCCTGGCGAGGGCGCTCCTCCCGCCGGAGCCGCCCGTCACGGCACGGCCGCAGCTCGCCCCGGCCGTGCTCGACGCGCGCACGGCGTATTCGTTCGCGTGGGACCACGACGCCGTGCCCCTGCTGTACATCCCCCTCGACGGATCGTTCGGCCGGTACATCGATCTGCCGTCGGCGACCGACGTTCCCGACTTCCCGGCGAACGGGACGGTGGAGTGGGCCTACCCCCTCGGGAAGTACTTCGGGTGGGATGTCTGGATCGCCGGTGCATCCGTCGACGGAACCGGCCTCGGCCGCGAGCACTGCATCGCGGTGGTGAACGACGACGAGCTGCGCGGGCGATGCGTCCCGGCGCAGCTCCGGGCGCAGAGCGCGCTGCTCGTCTCGGTGCCGTTCGCCGCGATGGCCGCGGACGAGCGCCCCGTCGGCATGAGCCCCGACGAACGCCTCGGCTTCTGGTGGAACCGCGACCGCTCGGTGACCGTGATGATCGGCGACGATCGCTGACCGCTGACGGGACTAT
>NZ_JAYRDE010000131.1:0-7309 GCF_041909575.1 Microbacterium sp.
GCTCCGAGCGGCGGAAACGCGGCTCGGGCCCCTCGGTAGGCTGGTCGCGTGAAGATCCTGGTTCTCGGCTCGGGCGCGCGCGAGCACGCCATCATCCTCGCGCTGCGGTCGGAGGTTACGGCGCACGAGGTCTTCGCCGCCCCGGGCAACGCGGGAATCGGCCAGGACGCGACGCTCGTCGACCTCGATCCGAACAACCCCGCGGCGGTCACGCTCTTCGCCAACGAGCATGCCGTCGACCTGGTCGTGATCGGCCCCGAGGCGCCGCTCGTCGCGGGCGTCGCCGACGCGCTGCGGGAGCGCGGCATCCCCGTCTTCGGTCCCGGCAAGGCGGCCGCCCAGCTCGAGGGCTCGAAGGCGTTCGCGAAGCGGATCATGGATGCCGCGGGCGTGCCCACCGGCCGCGCCGTGCGGGCGGCATCCCCCGCCGACCTCGAGGCAGCGCTCGACGAGCTCGGCTCCCCCTACGTCGTCAAGGCCGACGGCCTCGCGGCCGGCAAGGGCGTCATCGTCACCGAGGATCGCGACGCGGCCGTCGCCCACGCCGCCGCCTATCTCCCCTCGGGCCCCGTGCTCGTCGAGGAGTTCCTCGCCGGCCCGGAGGTGTCGCTCTTCTTCCTCAGCGACGGCGATCACGTGCTCGCCCTCAGCCCCGCGCAGGACTACAAGCGACTGCTCGACGGGGACGAGGGGCCCAACACCGGCGGGATGGGCGCGTACTCGCCGCTCCCGTGGCTCGCGGAGCGCTTCGGTGGCGAGGACGAGTTCGTCGACCTCGTCACGCGCGAGGTGGCCGAGCCCGTCATCCGCCGGCTCGACGCCGAGGGCACGCCGTTCATCGGCCTCCTCTACGCCGGGCTCATCCTCACCGACACCGGCGTGAAGGTGATCGAGTTCAACGCCCGCTTCGGCGACCCCGAGACGCAGGTCGTGCTTCCCCGGCTGGTCGATCCGCTCTCCGAGCTGCTGCTGGCCGCGGCATCCGGCAATCTCGAGACCCGTCCGCGCCCCGCGTTTGCCGACGCCGTCGCGGTCACCGTGGTGGTCGCGAGCGAGGGCTATCCGCAGGCGCCGGCGACCGGGCGGGTGCTCACCGGAACGGATGCCGCAGCCGCTGTCGACGGTGTGCACCTCGCCCACGCCGCCACCGCCGCGTCGGCCGACGGGCTCGTGGCCACTGGCGGCCGTGTGCTCAACGTCGTCGGGCTCGGCTCTACGTTCGCCGAGGCCCGGGACCGCGTCTACCGCGCGGTCGCCGAGATCGGCCTCGAGGGCGGGCAGCACCGCACCGACATCGCCGCGCGCGTCGTCGAGTCCTGATCTTCCGCCGCCTCTCGCGGCGCGTTGCGCGTGGTTGGCCGCATCGGGCGCAGTTACAACCGCGCACCGTGCGGGGAACTGCGCCCGATCCAGGTCAGACGGCGTCCTCGGCGGCCTGCCACTCCGCGGTCGGGGTCGGGACCGGCCGGCGCAGGAACAGCACCGCGACCACGCCGACCAGCATGACGGCCGCGGGAAGCAGGATCGCCTGGGCCATCGCGGTCGAGAACGGCTCGGCGATCTGAGGCGGCAGGGTGCCGCCTGCGAAACCGCCGGATGCCTCGGACGCACCCGGGATGTTCGCCTCGAGGCGCGACTGCATGAACACGGCGATCGCGGCCGAGCCGAGCACCGAGCCGATCGTGCGGGTCGTGTTGTAGATGCCGGCGCCGGCACCGGCCTGCCGCGGAGCGAGGTTGCGGGTCGCGGTCGTCGCCAGCGGACCCCACATCCCGGCGTTGCCGACGCCCATGAGGAACGACGGGATGAGGAACATCCAGATCGGGGTCTCGAGGTTCATGAGGAGCGAGTAGACGACCAGCGAAGTCGACACCAGGAGCAGGCCGGGCACGAGCAGCACGCGGGGGTCGGTGCGATCCAGCCACCGGCCGGCGATCGGCGACAGCACGCCCGCGGCGATCGCCATCGGCACGAGCAGCAGCGCCGCCTCGGTCGGCGTCAGCCCGCGACCGAGCTGGATGAAGAACATCAGCGGAAGCGACATGCTCGTCACCGTGAAGCCGACCGTGGCGATGCCGAGGTTCGCGATCGAGAAGTTGCGGTCGCGGAACAGCTCGAGCGGTACGAGCGCCTCGCTCTTGGTCTTCGCCTGCTGCCAGATGAACAGTCCGAGCACGACGACGCCCGAGATGATGAGCCCCCACACGGTGATCGGCCCCCAGATGACGCCCCAGTCGTACGTCTCGCCCTCCTGCAGACCGAAGACGATGAGGAACAGGGCGATCGCGCTCAGGAAGACGCCCACGAGGTCGAACTTGTGGGGGTGCGTCTCGAGCTTGGGGACGAGGATCCAGGCCAGCACGAACCCGACGATGCCGACCGGGATGTTGATGAAGAAGATCCACTCCCACCCGAGACCGTCGACGAGCAGGCCGCCCGCGAGCGGGCCCACCAGCATGGCCACGCCCGACGTCGCGCCCCACAGGCCCATGGCCGCGCCGCGCTGGTTCGGCGGGAAGGTGCGCGTGATGACCGCCATCGTCTGCGGGGTCATCAATGCCGCGCCGAGACCCTGCACCGCCCGGAACGCGATGAGCGCGCCGAGGGTCGGCGACAGGCCGCACGCGAGCGAGGCGAGGGTGAACACCGCGAGACCGATCAGGTAGATGTTCTTCGGCCCGAACCGGTCGCCCAGGCGGCCGGTGATGAGCAGCGGCACGGCGTAGGCAAGCAGGTAGGCGGAGGTCACCCATACGACGTTGTCGAGGTTGTTGGTCTCGGGATCGAGTGCCGCCTTGATGGCCGGGTTCGCGACCGAGACGATCGTCGTGTCTACCAGGATCATGAAGAACCCGATGACGAGCGCCCACAGCGCGGGCCAGGGGCTGCGGGGCTTGTGGCCGATCGCGTAGGCGCCGGTGATCGGGCCGCGGGAGGCGCGGTCACCGGGTCCGGATGCCTCCGCCTGCGTCTTCTGTTCGGTCATAGCCGTGCGGCCTTCCTCTGTGCGAGATAGCGCTCCGAGGGCTCGGGATCGGGCCCCCAGGCGAAGTCGGGATCGGCGAGCCGGGCCAGGAGCCCGTCGAGCCAGGCGAGGTCGGCCGCGAGCATCACCTCGTCGCGGTCCACCTCGAGCAGGTACTGGTCGGGCACGCCCTTGTGCCGCGCGAACCGGTGGCCGTCGGCCAGCGCGTCCCTCGCGGCTTCGAGCTCGGTCCGGCGGGCCGCGAGCAGGTCGATGACCTCGCCGCGGTCGAGGTTGTGGGCCTCGGCGAGCGCCACGCGGAACTCGGCCGGGCGATCGACGCGGGGCAGTTCGCGACGCACCCAGTCCGCCGCTGCCCGGGCTCCGGCATCCGTCACCGCGTATGTCGTGCGCTCGGGACGGTTGCCCTCGCGATCGACGCCCACCTCGGCGACGAGGCCCGCCCGTTCGAGGCGAGCGACCGTGTGATACACCGTGCCGTTGGTGATCGTGACGAGGCGGTCGTCGCGCCGCATGCGCATGAGCCGGATCATCTCGTACGGATGCATGTCGCCCTCGTCGAGCAGCGTGAGAACCATCAGCCCGAGGGGCGTGAGGCGGTTCAGCGCGTCGGTCATGGTCACTCCGTGTCGAATAGTCCACGTGGACTATACACCCCGTCCGGTTCGTTGAGACGGTTCTCGACCCCCTCGTCATGTCCTGTGTGAGAACGAAGTCCTGTCTGAGGACCGAGATGAGGAGCACACATCATGAGGGATTCACTTCCGTCGGAACTCGCGGCTGCTGACCCGATGTCCGGCGCCGAGGACGCGCACCTTCACGCGCTGGTACGCCGCACAGCTCTCGCCGCCAGGACTGAAGCGATCGCCGCGTCACCGACGACGGCGCCGTGGTGGAAGCGTCGACGGACGATGGTCTCGTTCGGCATCGCCGGCATCGTGGCATTGACCGGCGGAGCCCTGGTCCTCCCGCTGAGCCAGTTCGGGATCGACGGCACGTGGGTCGATGCCGATGCGATCATCCCGATCAAGTACACGACGGACACGGGCGTGGACGTGAGCTGCCGATACGCCCTCTACTTCGGCGACCCGGAGGATCGCACGCCATCCGACCGGCAGACCGCCGCATTCGTGGCGGACCACGATTGGACGGGGATCGGCCAGGAGATGTACGACTATGCGATCGCGCACCCGTTCGTTCCCGGTCGTGACGGCGGCCTGCAGGTCGATACGCAGCAGGCTCGCGATGAGATGTCCTTGAGCATCGCGATCAACCATCACATCGAGGCGGCGATCCCGTTTCAGCTTCGGGATGAGCGAGACGAATACATGCCCTCCAGCGTCACCGACTGCCAGGGACAGCTCCACTGATGCGCACCCGTCCCATCCCGTCTGCGCTTCGCGACCGGGTCGAGCTCGTCGTGGCGGACAACGCCGACGACCTGCTCCGCTACCTTCGACGACGGGTCACGCAGCCGGAGGACGCCGCCGACCTCCTGGGCCGCGTCCTGCTGGCGATCTGGGAGAGCTCATCCCGGCTCCCGACGACAGATCACGAGGCGAGAATGTGGTGCTTCGGAGTGGCGAGGAACATCCTTCGCGAGCACTACCGCCACACCGCGAAGCAACTCGCACTGGCAGATGGACTCCGAGACCACCTGCGCGCGTCCGCTGCGACGCACGGCGGGGCGGACACCATCGCCGAAGCGAACATCCGGTTCGAAACGGTCCGGCGCGCCGTGGGAGCGCTCGATGATCGCTCTCGGGAGTTGATCATGCTGATCCACTGGGACGGCTTCAGCATCGCCGAGAGCGCGCGGATCTTGTCGATGAATGAATCCACCGCACGGACGCGGCACGCGCGGGCGCTGAAGCGGCTCGAAAAGCAGTTGGGACGCGGCGCCCCCGATCCCGAGGATGAGCAGGTTCGCACCCGCGACAGGCCGAGGGGAGCCCGCTGGGAGGCCGCCGTTCCGAAATGAGCCTCAGGCGCGCACGCGGCGTCGGAAGCGAGGCGTAGCGTATGCGCATGACCGATGCCGCGGCGGTGCAGCGCGCTCACGAGATCTTCGATCCCCTGGCCGGGGCGTACCTCGAGCGGGCGGGCGTCGACATCGGGCCGATGTTCGGCAGCGAGGGGCTGCGCATCCGCAGCAAGGTCTTCGCGTTCGTCGGGTACCGCGGTGCGATGGTCGTGAAGCTCCCCGCCGCGCGCGTCGACGAACTCGACGGGGTGGACGGGATGGAGCGCATGGTCATGCGCGAACGCGCGATGAAGGAGTGGATGCTGGTGCCCGCTGCCGCGGCGGGCCGCTGGCAGCCGCTCCTCGACGAGGCGTTCGCCTACGTCGACTCGATCACGCCGTGACCCCGCGATAATGGGCAGGTGACGACCCCCCTCGATCTCCCCGGCTGGCGCCATGTCTACTCCGGCAAGGTCCGCGACCTTTATGTGCCCGCCGACACCCCCGAGGGCGGCGAACCCGCGCGGATGCTCGTCGTGGCCAGCGATCGCGTGAGCGCCTTCGACCACGTCCTGGAGCCCGGCATCACCGGGAAGGGCACGCTGCTCACCACGCTCAGCCTGTGGTGGTTCGATCAGCTGGCGGGCGCGGACGGCGGGCGCAGCATCCCGAACCATCTCGCCGCCTCTCACGTTCTCACTCTCGGCGACGACGGCCAGGCGAACACCGACGACGACCTTCGGTCGCTGATCCCGGATGCCGCGGCCGGGCGGGCGATGGTCGTGAAGAGCCTCGACATGCAGCCGATCGAATGCGTCGTGCGCGGCTATCTCACCGGGTCGGGATGGGCCGAGTACCGCGAGAGCGGGACGGTGTGCGGCATCCCTCTCCCGGAGGGGCTGTCCAACGGCGACAGGCTGCCCGAGCCGATCTACACGCCGGCCTGGAAGGCGCCGATGGGGGAGCACGACGAGAACATCTCGTACGAGCGCACCGTCGAGCTGGTCGGCGCCGAGCGCGCGGCCGAGCTGCGTGACCTGTCGCTCGAGATCTACGCCCGCGCTGCGCGGACGGCGGAGCGCCACGGCGTGATCCTCGCCGACACCAAGTTCGAGTTCGGCCTGGACGACCGGGGCGTCATGACCCTCGCCGATGAGGTGCTCACCAGCGACTCGTCGCGGTACTGGGATGCCGCGGCCTGGGCGTCGGGCACCACGCCCGAGGAGCGGATGGCGAGCTTCGACAAGCAGATCGTGCGCGATTGGCTCGCCGCGAACTGGGACAAGCAGGGCGAGCCGCCTGCCCTCCCCCCGGAGATCGTCGAGCGCACCGCCGCTCGCTACCGCGAGCTCCTCGAGCGCCTCACCGCCTGACCCGGCCCTCGGCCCTCGCGTCAACGAGCGGGGAGATTCCGCCCGCAGAGGTCCCCGACCCCCGGGTGGACGGCGATTTCTCCCCCTGGTTTGACGCGCAGCGAGAACGGGAGGCGCTGCACCGCCGGAATGCCCGGCACAAGCCAGGCGTTGTCTATTCGCGTGAATGAGAAGCTCGCTGCCGACACCGGGATGGGACCGGTGACCCTGCTCGTCGGCGACCTCGACGGCATGACGGCGTACTACCGCGACGTCGTGACGCTGCAGGTGATCGCCGCGGACGGCAACGCCGTCACGCTCGGGCGCGCCGGCCGGCCGATCGTCATCCTGCGCCACGAGCCGGCCCTCCGTCATGCGACCCCCGGATCGGCGGGGCTCTTCCACACCGCGATCCTCTTCGAGACGCAGGCCGCCCTCGCCGCCGCGCTCTACAGCGTCGCCCGGCACGCGCCCGGCTCCTTCACCGGATCGGCCGACCACCTCGTCAGCCAGGCCTTCTACTTCACCGACCCCGAGGGCAACGGCATCGAGCTGTACTGGGACCGCGCCCGCTCCGAGTGGTCGTGGACGCACGGGCAGATCGAAATGGGCACCCTGTACCTCGACCCGAACGGCTTCCTCGGCGAGCACCTGACGGAGGAGGCCGCGCTCGGCTCGACGGCCGGGGAGGCGGCATCCGTCGGTCACGTCCACCTCTCGGTGGGGGATGTCGCGACGGCGCGGGCCTTCTACGTCGACGCCCTCGGCTTCGACGAGACGGCGGCGCTCGGGGGCCAAGCCGTGTTCGTCAGCGCCGGCGGCTACCACCACCACATGGCGATGAACGTATGGAACTCGCGCGGCGCCGGACCGCGGATGCCGGCCCTCGGCCTGGGCCGGGTCGATCTGGCCCTTCCCGACGAGGACGCGGTGGGCTCGCTCGCCGACCGGCTGCGGCACCACGGCGTCGATGTGCGGGACGACGGCCGGACGGTGCGCTTCGACGAC
>NZ_JAYRDE010000132.1:0-7180 GCF_041909575.1 Microbacterium sp.
CCGCCCCCTCCATCCCGTCCACCCAGGCGCAGGACCATCCCTGTGGGGCGCCGCCCCACACCCCCGGCTTGCTGACGCCCCCTGATGGGGCCAAGCACCACACCCCCGGCTTGCTGACGCACGCCACGGTGGGGGCTACGGCCCCCACCGAGCAACATCCGAGGACTCTGATCTCCATGAGCACACCCCGCATCGTCGTCACCGGCATCGGCGCGTCCACACCCCTCGGCGGCACCGCCGAAGAGAGCTGGGCGGCCGTTCTGGGAGGGGCGTCCGGCGCCCACACTCTCGAGTACGACTGGGTGGAGGAATACCAGATCCCCGTGACGTTCGCCGCGGAGGCGCTCGTCCGGCCCGACACCGTGCTGGAGCGCCCCGTCGCCAACCGGCTCGACCCGTCCGCGCAGTTCGCGCTCGTGGCGGCCCTCGAGGCGTGGGCGGATGCCGGCAAGCCCGAGGTGGACCCGGAGCGCTTCGCCGTCGACTTCGCCACGGGCATCGGCGGCCTGCAGACGACGCTGGCCGCGTGGGACGTCCTCAAGACCAAGGGGCCGCGCCGGGTCATGCCGATGAGCGTCCCGATGCTGATGCCCAACGCTCCGGCGGCCGCGGTGTCGATGCACCTCGGGGCACGCGGCTACGCCCGCACCGTGGCCTCCGCGTGCGCGTCGAGCACCGAGTCCCTCATCAACGGCTTCGAGGCTCTCAGATCCGGCCAGGCGGACGTGATCATCACGGGCGGCTCGGAGGCGGTCATCCACGGGCTCACGCTCGCCGCGTTCGCCGCCATGCAGGCGCTGTCCAAGCGCAACGACTCCCCAGAGACCGCGTCGCGCCCCTACAGCGTCGACCGCGACGGCTTCGTCATGGGCGAAGGGGCGGCATGCCTCGTCCTCGAGACCGAGGAGCACGCCAAGGCCCGCGGCGCCCGGATCTACGCCGAGATCGTCGGCGGCGGCGTGACGGCGGACTCTTACCACATCACGGCTCCCGAGCCCGAAGGACTCGGGGCCTCTCGCGCCGTGCGCCTGGCGCTCGAGCAGGCCGGTGCGACGCCCGACGACGTCACCCACATCAATGCACATGCCACGTCCACGCCCACCGGCGACATCGCCGAGTACAAGGCCCTGCACAGCGTGTTCGGCGAGCGGGTGCACGACATCCCCGTCTCGGCCACCAAGGGCGCCACCGGTCACCTGCTGGGTGGCACGGGGGCGCTCGAGGCCATCTTCACGATCCTCGCGATCCGCGACCGCGTGGCGCCCCCGACCATCAACATCACGACGCAGGACCCTGAGATCCCGCTGCGCGTGTCGGGCGACCCCATCCCGCTCGGAGACGGGCCGCAGCTCGCGATCAGCAACTCCTTCGGCTTCGGCGGCCACAACGCCGTCGTCGCGATCCGGTCGTACTGAGGCATCCGCTCGTCACCGACGCCGCGGCCTCGTGACCACGAAGACGCCCCCGGGAAGCCACCGGGGGCGTCTGTCGTGTCAGGCGGCGATTCGCGTTCCCGCGGCCCGGGATTCCTCCTCCGAGCCTCGGTAGTGACGCCTCGCCCGCCCGAGTCCGTCGCCGGGTTCGTCGCCGGGTCAGCCGACCTTGTGCAGCCAGACGACCGGCGCGTCGTCGCTGGCGTGGCGGAACGCCTCGAGCTCCTCGTCCCACGCGGCGCCGAGCGCGACCTGCAGCTCACGATGCAGCTCGGCGGCGTTGCCGCCCGCGACCTCCATCGCGTAGCGGACCCGGTCCTCGCCGATCACGACGTTGCCCGCGGTGTCCGTCTGGGCATAGTGGATGCCGAGCCCCGGCGTGTGCAGCCAGCGGCCGCCGTCGCTGCGCGGGGTGGGATCCTCGGTCACCTCGAAGCGCAGGTGCTCCCACCCGCGGATCGCGGTGGCGAGGGCCGCGCCGGTGCCGGCGGGGCCCTCCCAGTAGTGCTCCGCGCGCCGGGCGCCGTGCAGCACCGGCTGGTCGGCCCAGTCGAAGCTCACCGCCTTGCCCAGGGCACGACCGACTGCCCACTCGAGGTGGGGGCACAATGCTCGTGGCGCAGAGTGAATGTAGATCACTCCACGCGCCTGTCGTGTCGCCATGATCTCTCCGTTTCATCAGGTGCGTCTTCCCCAACGACCTGACTGCGGCGATCCGGCGGATATTCGGTTGTGCTGGGGCCATTATCACCCACGCCGGCCAGGAATGACAAGCGTGTGATTCGGCCTGTCGCGGCATCCGCCCGAACGACGAACGCCCCGGCCGTGGGGCCGGGGCGTCCGCGGAGCAGTCCGTCGGATCAGGCCTCGCTCATGACGTTCACGGCGGCCTGGCCCTTTGCGGCGTAGTACGCGGCGCGCGCGGCATCCTTGCGGGCCTGCTCGGCGTAGCCCGCCTCGAGCACGTCCTGCGGCACGACGACGCTCTCGGTGTGGTTCACGCCGTTGTACTTCTCGATGTAGGCGTCGAGCTCGGGGCCCGAGGTCCACGACGTGATGAGGCAGTAGCGGGGCTCGCTGCCGACGTGGGTCGCGGCGTGCCAGAGGCGCTGGGTGTCGATGATCAGCTGGGCACCTGCGGGAAGCGCGATGCGCACCTCGCCCTCGGGGTCGGTGCGGTTCTCGCGCAGGACGAAGAAGCTGTCCTTGTCGTCCGTGAGGTTGAAGAATCCGCGCACGACCCAGCCGGTGCCGTCGGGGTTCAGGCGGTTGTTGTCGTCCTGGTGCAGGTTGTAGAGGCACTCGCCGTACGGCGTGGGCTGCAGCTCGATCACGCGGCAGCGGCCGACGTTCGCGCCCGGCTCCTGCGCGCGACGGGTGAGGTTCGGTGCCTTCTCGACCTGCGAGTCGATCCAGACGCCGTCCTTGTCGGTGCGCGGCGGCTTGTGGTTCCAGAAGCCGTTGCACTCGATCTCTCCGAACGCACTGGCCAGCGGCGCGAATCGCGTGTCGCCCGACGACTTCCAGTCGTTGTACTCGATGTCGAGCCACTCCTTGGGGTCGAGCTCCTGGTTGTAGCGGTCGAGGACGACGTAGCCGGTCTCCTCGAGCGCAGCGGACTTGATGTAACCCATGACGGATTGCCTTTCGGTCAGCGGGCCAGCACGTTTTAACAGGCCCAACTAACGCAAGCCTACCCGCGCCCTCCTGAGTGCTCCGGGCACCGGACCGTGAATATCGGATGCCGCTCCCCGGGCCGGCGCGGGACCGTCGATAGACTCGACACGGCGTGTCCGGCGGCTCTCGACCCCCGCGCCGACGAGATTCGAAGGAGCGTATCCGGACGATGGTCACTGCCACGAACGTCGACGCGACCGCGGTCAACACGATCGGCTGGCTCTCGGCAGGAGACTGGACCATCGTCGTCCCGGTGTACCAGCGGCAGTACCGCTGGGACATCGGGGCGTGCGAGCAGCTGCTGTCCGACATCCGTGCCGTCGCCGACCTCGACGACCGCCGCATGCACTTCATCGGATCGATCCTGTCGTCGACGGGCCGCGTCGGAGAACGAGACGAGCTCGTGCTGATCGACGGACAGCAGCGGGTCACCACGCTCATGCTCCTGGTCGCTGCCCTGCAGCACGCCGTGCGCGACGCGGACCCCGCCCTGTCGGCCGAGCTCGCACGGGTGCTCGTGCGCCGCGACGACTCCGCGGCGACCAAGCTCCGCCCGCACGCGGCCTGGGCGGAGGTCTTCGAGGCCGTCGTGCTCGACCGGCGCGATCCGGGCGACGGGGCGCGCGACTCGCGCTTCGATGACAACTACGCCTTCTTCCGCAGTCAGGTCAGCGCCGAGGAGGCGCCGCATATCTGGCGCGGTCTGCAGAAGCTCGAGCACGTGGCGATCACCCTGGGAGCGGGCGCCAACGCCCAGCAGATCTTCGAGAGCCTCAACTCCACCGGCGAGCCGCTGCGCGACCACGAGCTGATCCACAACTATGTGCTGATGGGGCTCTCGCATGCGGAGCAGCGCGAGATCGAGACGGAGTACTGGCTCCCGATCGAACAGAGCACCGGCGAGTCCATCGCGGCCTTCTGGCGTCAGTACCTGGTGATGACGACCGGCCGCGAGGTGGTCGTCACCCGCAGCCGCGGCGTCTACGACACGTTCCGCCAGGTCTTCCCCACCCTCGACATCGACGACCTCCGCCGTCATGCCGCCGACTGGCGCGAGTACGCGGAGATCTACCGGACACTCCTGGAGCCCGGCCGGGAGCCGGATGCCGCGATCTCGCGTCAGCTGGAGGGGGTGGCGACATTCGGAAGCGCGATGCACCCCCTCGTCATGGAGGCCTACCGCGACTGGCGCCACGGCACGATCAGCCGCGCGGAGCTCGTCTCGACGCTCGATCACGTGCAGGCGCTGCTCCTGCGCCGCACCGTCGTGGCAACGGGGACCGACCGGATCGTGGCTCGCCTGTGCCGGGCGCGGCGTGAGGGCTGGGACGCGCTCGTCGCGGCCTTCTCGCGGATCACCCCGTCGGACGAGCGGATCCGGGCCGCGCTGAAGTATTCGGAGCTCCCCCACCCGGCCTACGTCCTCGGTCGCCTCGCCGGGCTCGGCAGCACCGACGGGATGGCGGTCGAGCATGTGCTCCCCCTGACGCCGGCGGAGACGTGGACCGGCGATGGGGTGCGCACGTGGTCTGACTACAGCGAGGACGAGCAGAACAGCGCCCGCGCCCTCGCCTCGACGCTCGGCAACCTGACGCTCCTCGAGGAGGAGCTCGCCCTCCGCGCCTTCGACGCGTCGTTCCCCGACAAGCGGCCTCTCTACGGGCGCAGCAGCGCTGCCCTCAACCGGGCGCTCGCGGACGCGGAGTCCTGGGGCACGGCCGCGATCTCGCGACGGTCGGCCGAGCTGGGCGAACGGTTCGCGCAGATCTGGGCGCGGCCCGGCAACTCCCTCATCGACGACGACGGCCTCACGCCCATCCTCGACGCCGTGCACCGGCGCGGGTGGCCGATGGGCTGGGAACGGGAGTGGGACTACGTCGAGTACCGCGGCGAGCACTGGGAGGTGCCCGACGTGAAGTACCTCTTCAACCGCATCTTCAAGCGCCTTTGGGCCGACGACCGGGCAGCGGTGGTGGCCTACAGCGACCGGCGCGGCGGCCCGGTGTACCAGGCGCAGTCGTGGAACGGACAGTGGGACCGCCTGGACGACGAGACCTGGCTCTACATGGGGTGGGACTCGAGCTACATGCTCAGCGCGCTGCAGGGCCTTCTCGAAGAAGCGGGGATCGCCGCCGAGGTGTTCGTGAAGTACTCCTACATCGGCACCGCGATGAACAGGGTCGCCGCGCGTTAGGCTCGGTGCGCAGGGGGCGGTGGCCAAGCTGGTCAAGGCAGCGGGCTCATAACCCGACGATCGTGGGTTCAAGTCCCACCCGCCCTACAGAGGAGAGGGGTCGCTGTCCGGTGGCCCCTCTCGCTTCGCGTGACCGCCGCTCGATACCCGAGGGGTTATGGGAGGCAGCGGCGCGGAGTAGCATGCCGATCGGCGAGGACGATCATGACTCAGATGCGGGATGCAGCAGCCGATTCGGACACGCGCCGCGGAGGACGACGTCGCCGCGGTGGGCTCGCCATCGTGGCGGCGTGTGCGGTGGGAGCCGCAACACTGCTCGGCGGTGCGCCGGCTCACGCGGCACCGGTGGTCGCCTGCGGGAGCGTGGTGACGAGCGATCTGACGTTGACGGCGGACCTGACCTGCACGGGTGGCGACGGCCTGATCCTGGGCTCGGATGTCACGCTCGACCTCGGAGGGCATCGCCTGTCCGGTGACGGATCGGGAATTGGCGTGCAGACGAGCGGAGACTCCACCGGCGGAAACACGATCCGCAACGGGACGATCGAGAACTGGGCCACGGGAGTCCAGATGCAGGCGGAGAACCCGGACGGCGTGCCGCCGTACATGGTGTCCAGGGTGAAGCTCCTGAACGCGCCCGTGAATCATCTCTTCGGAAACACGGACCTGATGCTCGTCGATGTCCGGGCCGTGGACTCCCCCATCACTGGCCAATTGGGCGGTGATCTCGCGATCTCAGGTTCCAGGCTGACCCGTTCGCCGGTCGACGTGTTCTTCGCGAGCGCCGACATCGAGGACTCCACACTGATCCAGAGCCATGTGAGCACGACCGCGCAAGGTGAGGTGCGGATCGATTCCTCCCGGCTCGACGGCAAGGGGAAGAGCGCACTGGGCTATGTGAGCGAAACGTCCATCACCATCACCGACAGCGTCGTGAAGAACTACGCGCAGCCCATCAGCGGGTTCTGGGGCGGCGTGACCTTGACCGGCAACACCTTCACGGGCATGCCGGGAGGCGTCCTCGGAAACATCAGCTCGAACATCGGGTCCGCCGGGGTCTCGTACATCTCGGGCAACTCGTTCACGCGCAGCGGGGTGGTGCTCCGCGGCAATGTCCCGATGGTCGTCGAGAACAACACCTTCACCCGCAATGAGGCCGGCGTGGTCTTCACCCGGGGCGAGCCCTTGCCGGGCGATCCGCCGCCGACGGCGGAGGGTTCCCGCGCGACGGGCAACGTCTTCGCGAGGAACGCGGGCACGGGAATCGAGTCGCAGCTGCCAGGGCTCGAGGTGGGTGACAACCTGGCTCACCACAACGGCGGCTACGGGATCTTCGCACCCGCCGCGGTGGATCTCGGCGGCAACGTCGCCTATCGCAACGGCCTCGGCCAGTGCGTCGGGGTCGCGTGCACGGCCAGATGATCGGGCGCACAGCGGAAGAGGCAGCCGGACGGCACGGCGGGCGGCTCACTCGCCGGTCTGGGCTCGATGACTTCGCGATCAGCGCTGAGCGTCGTCCCTCCCCTTGATAGGCAGACCGGGCCACACCATCGACACCTCGCTGACACGGATCCACCCGGTCACGGGCTTAGAAGGGTGCGTCGGACACCCCGGCGTCGGATGGTTGGAAGTGGGGGGTTGGGTCGTTCGGGGTTGACGCGGTAGCGGCGTCCGGTGGGTGAGGTCCAGAGGAGTGCGCCGCCGGTGTGGGGGATGTGGTGGACGGTCCAGCCGCCGTGGTGTTTGACGGTGTGGTGTCCGGTGCACAGGGGGGCGTGGTTGGTGAGGGCGGTGGGTCCGCCGTGTTCCCAGGCGATGGTGTGGTCGATTTCGCAGCGGGACGCGGGGATGCCGCAGCCGGGTGCCATGCAGCGGT
>NZ_JAYRDE010000133.1:0-7180 GCF_041909575.1 Microbacterium sp.
CACCTTCTCGTTGTCGAAGGAGATGTAGTACGCCAGATCGCCGCCGGCGATCAGCCGGTCGTACGAGACGACCGGGATGCCCTTGGCGTTCGCCGAGCGCACGATGCTGACGGCCGCATTCGCGTCGACGGCGTCGAGCACGAGCACGTCCGCTCCCGCGGCCAGCGCGGACTCGGCCTGCTGCTGCTGCTTCGCGGCATCCTGGTCGGCGTTCGCGTACAGCACCTTGTAGTCGCCGAGCTCGGCGACCCGTGCTTCGAAGAACGGGCGATCGAACGTCTCGTAGCGGGCTGTCTTCGCGTCGGGCAGCAGCAGCGCGATGGCTCCCTCACCGTCGCTGGGCGCGGGTCCGGGGTCGGGTGCGGCGCAGCCGGACCCCGTCAGTGCCAGGCCGACGGCGAGCAGCGTCGCCGCGGCCACGCGCCCGGACGCCTTCCTCAGAACCTCGCGTCCTGATCTCGACCGCGCCATGGGCTACGCCGTGGCCGGGAGTGCTTGCGCATCCACCGTCACGTGGTCGAGTGCGATCGCGATGGCGCCACGGGTCTCGGCCCACTCGCCGAACGAGGCGCCGACCAGCTCGGGGAGCCCGCCCGCCGAGGGCAGCGCCGTCCGCTCCAGCGAGTGGCGCATCGGGGCCATGAGGATCTCGCCCGCCTGCGCGAGCTCGCCGCCGACGATGATCAGCTCGGGGTCGAACAGGTTGCACAGGCTCGCCGCGGCGATGCCGATGTGGCGTCCGGCGTCGGCGATCACGCGGCGCGAGCTGCCGTCGCCGGCCTCGGCCGCGTGGAGCAGGTCGCCCAGCCGCTGCATGCCCTCGCTCGCCGGGAACAGCGACATGAGGGCGGGGCCGCCGGCATAGGTCTCGAGGCAGCCGCGGTTGCTGCAGCGGCAGATCGGCCCGTTCTCGTCGATCGTCACGTGGCCGATTTGGCCGGCCTTGCCGTTGACGCCGTGGAACAGGTCGCCCCCGACGATGAGCCCGGCGCTGATGGTGTGCCCGACGCGGATGAACACGGACGAGGATGCCTCGCGCCCGTTGCCCTCGCGCGCCTCGGCGAGCCCGCCGAGGTTCGCCTCGCTGTCGACGTAGACCGGCCGCCCGATGCGGGCGGAGAGGCTCTCGGCCACGTCCACGCCCTCCCAGCCCCGCAGGAGCCCGGGCGTGGACACCATGCCGGTGCGCGGATCGATCGGGGCCGGAAGCGCCAGGCCCACGGCGAGGAGGTCGGACAGCGAGCCGCCGAGCGACTCCATCATGTCGCCGAGCAGCAGGCTGAGCCGGTCGAGTTCGGCGTCGTGCCGGTGATCCAGCGGCAGGGGCAGGGAAGACTGGGTGACGATCGCGCGCGCGGTGTCGGCGATGGCGATGTGCAGCTGGCGCGAGCTGAAGTGCACACCGGCGACGAGACCCAACTGGCGCGCCAGCGAGACGAGCGTGGCGCGGCGCCCGCTGCGCGACGTGAACGACGTGTGGAGGATGCCCGAGGCCGTCAGCTCCTTGACGATGTTGGACACCGTCGCCGGGGAGAGCCCCGTGCTCCCGGCGAGCTCGACCTGCGTCAGGCGGCCGTGGCGCTTGAGCGACTCCACCAGGCGCGCGCGATTGGCCTCGCGGAGCGAGGTCTGCGAGCCCGGCGGCGGGTTTCGGCGTGCCACAGCGACACTCTAGCCGGGCGCGCGTCGCATCGGCATGCGGGGGCGACCCCGAGCGTCAGCGTCGATCGGCCGCGAGGCGGATGAGGACGATGTTCCCCGACTCGTCGACCTCGGCGATCGACGGGTGGGCCTTGACGAACTCCGAGAAGCTCTTGTGGCCCAGCGCCTTCTCGGAGAACGACGGGTCGAGCCGCTTGATGAGGCTCTTCACCGCCGACGCGTGCTGCCACTCGACGTCCTCCTTGTCGCTCTCCAGGCGCAGCGCGCGGTCGAGGAGCGCCTCGGCCGGGTCCGCGCCCGCTGTGCGAGCACGGCGACGCGGGGGCGCGGCATCCTTCCTGGCCTCCGCCCTCGCGGCGACGCCGGGGAGGGCATCGTACGAGTCGAACTGGTCGCACGCGGCTGCCAGCGACTTGGCCGTCGACCCGGCGACGCCCACGCCCACCACGAATCGCCCGAGGCGCTTGCAGCGCTGTGCGAGCGGCACGTAATCGGAGTCGCCGGCGACGATGACCACGTGGGTCAGGTCGGGGAGGCGGAACATGTCCTCGACCGCATCGACGGCGAGCCGGATGTCGGCGCCGTTCTTGGCGTACGCGGCGGCGGGGAACAGCTGCACCAGGTCCACGGCCCGCGCCACGAGCTGGGAGCGGTAGACGGCGTTGACCGGCGACGACCAGTCGGCGTAGGCCCGGGTGAGCACGAGGGTGCCGAACGACGTGGCGTAGTCGATGATCGCGCCGACGTCGATCGTCGCGGAGGTGAGCCGCTCGGCGATCTCGGGGTCTGCGGCATCCGCGATGATCTTCTGCCGGTCGCGCGAGTAGGAGTTCTTGCCGTGCACGCGGTCGTACCACGACATCACGATGTTGTCGAAGTCGAGGTACACCGCCACGCGGGCGTTCTGCAGGTCGGTCACGGTCACTCCTCCCCGGGGTAGCGCACGCCGACGAGCTGGCGGATCTCGTCCAGCGTCGACATGATCGCCACGGTCTCGTCGATCGGCAGCACGGGGCTGTCGGTGAGCCCCTCGGCGAGATACCGCTCGGCGGCGAGCGCCTGGAACTGCATGCCCCGGCCCTGGATGTCGGAGGCGTACTCCTCGAGCACGGTGCCGTCGGCGGTCACGACGCGGAACGAGGTGGCGTTGTACCAGACGTGGTCGATGTCGATGCGGGCCTCGGTGCCGATGATGTGCGCGGTGTTGGGGCCGGCGGCGCGGGATGCCGAGAGCGACGTCGACAGCGCGCCCGAGACGTGCGACATCACGGTGGCGACCTCGGTGTCGGCGCCGGTGTCGCCCAGCCGCGCCGATGCCGTGATCGCGAGCGGCTCGCCCAGGATGTCCCACGCGAACGAGATCGGGTAGACGCCCAGGTCCAGCAGCGCGCCGCCGCCCAGCTCCAGCGCATTGAGCCGGTGGGCGGGGTCGGACGAGATGAGCTGCGTGTGGTCCGCCATCAGGGCGCGGATCTCGCCGAGCGCGCCCGAGGACACGACCTCGCGGATGCGCACCATGTGCGGCAGGTAGCGGGTCCACATGGCCTCCATCGCGAGGAGGCCGCGCTCGACGGCGACGTCGCGGACGGCTTCGGCCTCGGCGCCCGTCAGCGTGAAGGGCTTCTCGACGAGCACGTGCTTGCCGTGTTCGAGCGCCAGGATCGCCTGCTCGGCGTGGAAGGGGTGGGGAGTGGCGATGTAGACGATGTCGACGTCGGGGTCGGACACGAGCGCCTCGTACGAGCCGTGCGCGCGGGCGACGTCGAAGTCGGCGGCGAAGGCGCCCGCCGACTCGGCGCTGCGCGAGCCGACGGCGGCGAGGTCGAGGCCCGCCGTGCGGAGGTCGGACGCGAAGGCGCGGGCGATGCCGCCCGGGCCGAGGATGCCCCAGCGCAGGGCGGACGAGGAAGCGGTCATGTCCTGAGCGTAGCGACCGTCCGGACACCGCGCGCACCCCGCGGGGACGCGCGGGCGTCCGCGGCTCAGCCTCGGATCGCGTCGACGGCTTCGCGCTGCTCCGCCCGGCTCGGAACGCCGGCGAGGGCGCGGTCGAGGTCGGCGACGATGTCGCGCACGTCCTCGAGGCCGATCGACAGGCGCACCGTCGTCCACGCGATGCCGGCGTCGGCCAGCTGCGCGGGGGACAGGTGGCTGTGGGTCATCGAGGCCGGGTGCGCGACGAGGCTGCGCGCGTCGCCGATGTTGGCCACGAGCTTCACGACCTGCAGCCGCGCCACGAGGTCCTCGACGACGCGGAAGTCGGCCTCGGCATCGCCCGAGCCGTGGAGGTCGAACGCGAACACCGAGCTCGCGCCGCGCGGAAGATACGCGTTCGCGCCGGCATGCCACGGGCTGGACTCGAGGCCCGGATGGTGAACGCGCGCAACGGCGGGATGTCCCTCGAGGAACCGCGCCACCTCGAGCGCGCTCTGCGAGTGCCGCGCGATGCGCAGGTCGAGGGTCTCGAGGCCCTGCAGCAGCTGGAAGGCGTTGAACGCCGACAGCGACGGGCCGAGGTCGTGGACGTACTTCGTCTTCACCAGGGCGATGTAGGGCGAGCCCGTGGCCCCGTAGCGCTCGACGAGGCTTCCGTCCGGAACGCGCGGGTAGGTCTCGGTCAGCTGCGGCCAGCGCTTCGGCTCGGCGGTGAAGTCGAACGTGCCGAGGTCGACGATCACTCCGCCGAGCGACGTCCCGTGGCCGCCGAGGAACTTCGTGGCCGAATGCACGGTGATGTCGGCGCCGTGGTCCTTCGCGCGCTGCAGGTACGGCGTCGCGACGGTGGCGTCGATCACCAGAGGCACGCCGGCGCGATGGGCGATCTCGGCGACCGCGCGCACGTCGAGCACCTGCGCGATGGGGTTGGTGATCGACTCCGCGAAGAACGCGCGCGTGGTGGGGCGGACCGCGTCGGCCCAGGCATCCGCGTCGTCCTGATCGACGAACGTCACCTCGATGCCCCAATCGGCGAAGGTGTCCTGCAGCAGATCCACGGTGCCGCCGTAGAGCTGGCGTGCCGCGACGATGTGCTCGCCGTGCTTCGCGAGCGCCAGGAGGGCGAGGGCCACCGCCGCCTGCCCGGAGGCCACGCCCGCCGCGGCGATGCCGCCCTCGAGTTCGGCGACGCGCTTCTCGAAGACGAGCACCGTCGGGTTCGCGGCACGGCTGTAGATGTTGCCGTCGCGCCGCAGCGCGAACAGGTCGCGCGCCTCGCCGAGCGAGCGGAACTCGAACGCGTTGGACTGGTGGATCGACGGCACTGCGGTGTTCTCGGCGATGCCCGCATCGAACCCCGCCTGCACCTGGGCGGTCGCGAAGGAGCGCGGGGCTTCAGACATGCGTCCCATTGTCGGCGCCGGATGCCGCGTCCCGCGCGCCGTGTGTCGAACTGTTGCGCGCGGCGAACAGGGGGGAGCTAGGGGATCAGCGTGATCTTGCCGTCGGTGCCGCGCTCGACCAGGCGGTGCGCCTCGGCGGCCTCGGCGAGGGGAAGCTCGGGCCCGAGCTCTACGGCGAAGCGGCCCGCGGCGATGAGCGCCAGCACCACCGGCACCGCCTCGTCCCGCCAGGCGAGCTGCTGCGGCGTGAGCGGCTCGGGGGAGCCGCCGGAGAACGCGCGGATGCCGAGGGCCGAGGCATCCCGTCCCCTCACCAGCGTGGCGATGCGGCGCTTGTCGGGCATGAGGGCGATCGAGGTCTGCAGGGCCTCGTCGGTGCCCGCCGCGTCGATGGCGACGGTGACGCCCCCCGGGGCGAGTTCGCGCACGCGGTCGGCGAGCCCGTCGCCGTAGGCCACCGGGGTCGCGCCGAGGGAGCGCACGACGTCGGCGCGCCGGTCCGACGTGGTCGCGATCACCGTGGAACCCCACAGCACCGCGAGCTGGATCGCCGCCTGTCCCACGGCGCCGGAGCCGGCGTGGAGGAGGAGCGTGTCGCCCGGTCCGACCGACAGCGAGCGCAGCGTCTGATAGGCGGTGCCGACCGGAATCCCCAGAGCCGCACCCTGCGCCGCCGACGCCTGCGGCGGCCGGCTGTGCACCCGCGTCGCGTCGACGGAGATATGGGTGGCGTACGCGCCCCGCGCCCCCGAGAAGACCACGGCGTCGCCGACGCGGAATCCGTCGACGCCGTCGCCGACTCCGGCTACGACGCCGGCGCCGTCGGATCCGACGCGACGCGGCTCTTCGATGGGCGCCGAGGCGCGTGCCCCGGAGCGCAGCTTCGCGTCGATCGGGTTCACTCCGGCGGCCTCGACGCGGATCAGCAGCTGCCCGGCAGGGGGAGTGGGCTCGTCGATCTCGAGGGCGCGAAGGACCTCGGGGCCGCCGAACTCGGTGTACGCGATCGCAGTGGGCATGGCAGGGGCAACCTCCTCGGCGCGAGGCGCTATTCCCGCAGCGCCTTCTGGATGCGCTGCAGCGACACCGGCTCGGCGGTGCCCAGCTGCTGCGCGAACAGGCTCACGCGGTACTCCTCGAGGAGCCACCGCGCATGGACGAGGGCGGGCGGCCCGTCGGAGGCCGGCGGGGTGGTTCCGCCGGCCTCCGCGAACGCGGTCGCCGCGCGCTCGAACTCGGTCATGCGCTGACGGTCCCGGCCGGCGTTGTCGGCCAGCGCTCGCACGCGCTCGAGCGCGCCCCGGAGGTACCGCGGCAGGTGCGCCAGTCGCGCGGTGCCGGTGCGCGAGACGAAGCCCGGGAACACCAGCCCGGTGAGCTGGACCTTCACGTCGTTCAGCGTGCCGAGCAGCGTGAGCGAGTTCTGCTCGCGCACGGCCCGCTCGACCTCGCGTGCCGCGGTGAGGATGCGGGCGCTGAGCGACACTGTCTGGAAGAGCTCGTCCACCACGACCGCCGACAGCGCGTCGCGCACGGCGTCGAACCCGGCGCGTGTCCGCACGATGCCGTCGGGGACGGTGCGGGCGATGACGGCGTCCGCGACGGCGACGCGGGCGTCTTCGACGAGCGCCTTCGCGGACGGGTAGGGGGAAGCCGCGAGCGCGAGCTTCTCGGGAGAGGTGAGGTGGTCGAGCACATAGGCCGACGGCGACGGCACGGTCAGCAGCAGCAGCCGACGGACCCCGTCGCGCGTCGCGCGAGCCGCGGCCTCGGGGGTCGCCTCGATCCGCAGCGCGATCGAGCCGCCCTCGTCGACGACGGCGGGGTACCCGCGCACGACGCCGCCGGCGACCTTCGTGTCGACGACCTCGGGCAGGTCGCCGAACGACCACTCGGTCAGGCCCGCGCGTTCGGTGAAGGAGCCGGCCGCCGCCGGTGCCGTCGCCGACGCGCCTGGTCCCGGCGCCGCGACCGGACGCGCCGGGGTGCGCGTCAGCGACCGGGCCACCGAAGCGCGCGCGCGACCGGAGAGGCGGTCCTGCAGTGCAGGGAGGTCGCGGTCCGAGCCCACGGGACGACCGCGCTCGTCGACAGCCCGGAACGACACGAGCAGATGGCCGGGCACGCGCTCCATCTGAAAGTCCGCGGCCGTGACCGGCTGGCCGGCGACCCGCTGGATG
>NZ_JAYRDE010000134.1:0-7036 GCF_041909575.1 Microbacterium sp.
TGGACGAGAAGTGCGAGTGCTGCGAGTGAGCACCGACCGCACTCTGCTCCCACTCGCCTGCACGCTCACCGACGGCGCGGGTGCGGAGCAGCTGGCCGCGTGGCGGCGCTTCAACGACGACTACCTGACCAGCATCGACCGCGACCGGGGCCGACTGATCGCGCACTACGAGAACGTCGGCGGCGCGGCCGGTCGACTGTCGGATCTCGTGCGGACAGAACAGTCGTGCTGCGCCTTCGCGACCTGGTCGATCCATGCCGATCACTCCGAGCTGAGCCTGACCGTCACCGGCAGCGACGATGCACTCGCGACGCTGACTTTTCTCGAACAGCGCTCGATCGTTTCTGGGACGGTGCGCGATGAGTGAGGAGTGCTGCGGCCCTGACGAGCCGCTCCAGAAGCCGACGGTGCGGCGGATCGAACTGTCCCGTCCGTTCCCTGCCGGCGATGCGTGCTGCGCGCCCGAGCCCAGCGTCACGGGCGCTGGACGGGACGTCCCGCTCGATGAGGGTGATGCGTGCTGCGGCCCGGACACTGTGGCGAAAGCGGCTGAGCCGGGCGAAGAACCCGAGGTGCGCCCGCCGTGGTGGCGCGACCTTGCGTTGCTCCCGTCTGCACTGTCGGGAGTGTTCCTTCTCGCGGGCTACAGCCTGGAGTGGTCTGGGCTGCACCTGCCGGGGCTGGTGCTGCAGTGGGCTGCGCTGCTGGCCGGCGCGTACACGTTCGTTCCTGGGGCGATCCGCCGACTGATCCGGGGCCGCCTGGGCGTTGGACTGCTGATGACGATCGCCGCGATCGGCGCTGTCCTGCTCGGCCATGTCGGCGAGGCGGCGACGCTGGCGTTCCTGTTCTCGCTGGCCGAGGCGCTCGAGGACCGGGCGATGGATCGTGCCAAGGAAGGGCTCCGCGCGCTGCTGTCCCTCATCCCCGACACTGTCCGCGTGTCCCGCCTGGCGGGTGACGTCACGATCCCTGCCGTCGATGTGCGGGAGCTGGACATCCTTGTCGTCGGTGCGGGTGAACGGGTCGCGACAGACGGAGTCGTCGTCGACGGCCGATCCAGCCTGGACACGTCGACGATCACCGGCGAGTCCATCCCTGTCGAAGTTGGTCCCGGTGACTCGGTCGCGGCAGGCTCGGTAAACGGGTCGGCGACGTTGCGGATCGAGGCCACCGCGGACGGCCGCGACAACTCGCTCACCCAGATCGTCGCGCTCGTCGAGCAGGCCCACGCGCGCAAGGGCGACCGGGCACGACTGGCTGACCGCATCGCCCGCCCCCTCGTGCCCACCGTGCTCATCGCCGCCGCCCTTGTCGCACTGTTCGGCTTCATCGTCGGCGACCCGTCAATGTGGATCGAACGCGCCCTCGTCGTGCTGGTCGCAGCATCCCCCTGCGCTCTGGCGATCGCGGTGCCGGTCACCGTCATCAGCGCGATCGGTGCCGCGTCGAAGTTCGGCGTGGTCATCAAGTCCGGTGAAGCGTTCGAGCAGCTCGGCACGATCCGCACGGTCGCGCTCGACAAGACGGGCACCCTCACCCGCAACGAACCCGTCGTGATCGACATTCAGCCCGCCGCTGGGATGGATCGCGAGGATCTGGTCGCGTGGGCGGCTGCCGTGGAGGCCACCAGCACCCATCCGCTGGCATCGGCGATCACCGCTGCGAGCGAACTCGTCACCCCCGCGACCGACGTCGTCGAGGATGCGGGACACGGCATCACCGGAATCGTGGACGGCCGGCGCATCCGAGTCGGCAACATCCGCTGGCTCGACCCAGGCGCGCAGCGAGCGACCGCGGAATCGATGGCCGCGCAGGGAATGACGGTCGTCGTCGTCGAGGCCGACGGACAGATCGCCGGGCTGATCGGCGTGCGCGATGAACTGCGCCCCGAATCAGCGGACACGGTCCGGATGCTGCACGCGCAGGGCATCCGCACGGTCATGCTCACCGGCGACAATGACCGCACCGCCCGCGCGATCGCCGCTCAAGCCGGTATCGACGACGTTCGCGCCGAGCAGCTGCCGGCTGACAAAGCGGCCGCCATCGACACATTGGTCAAGTTGTCGCCGACTGCGATGGTCGGCGACGGCATCAACGACGCGCCCGCGCTGGCGACCGCGACTGTCGGGATCGCGATGGGCCTCAAGGGGTCGGCCGCGGCGATCGAGTCGGCCGATGTCGCCTTCACCGGTCACGACCTGCGGCTCATCCCGGGCGCTCTCACCCACGCCCGCCGCGGCCGCCGCATCATGACCGCGAACATTGGTCTGGCCCTGGCGATCATTGTGGTGCTGTTCCCGCTTGCACTATTCGGGATCCTGGGACTGGCCGGGGTGGTGCTCGTGCATGAGGTCGCCGAGGTGATCGTCATCCTCAACGGTGTCCGCGCCGCCCGCCGACCCGCCGCGCTCCGGCAGCTCGCCGCCGCGTCAGCCCCACTACCTGAGCCTGCCCGAACCTGAACGACAAGCTGCACCGCACCGCGGCATCCCGCCCCGACCCGATGACCCGCCCCGACTACGACCTGGAGCCTTCCTCGTGACGACCCCCGTCAAAGCCACCCTCATCTCGCTCGCCCTGATCATCGTGCTGGCGATCGCCGCCATCATCGTGACGATCCTCAACCGCCCCGCCACACCCGTCCCGGATGGGTCGGCGGGGGCTGCGCCGGTCACGCGCGCGAACTCGCACGTCGTCGACAACGCGGGGGAGGATGCGCCCACCCTGGTGGAGTTCCTCGACTTCGAGTGCGAGGCGTGCGGCGCGCTTTACCCGGCCGTCGAGCAGATCCGCGCCGACTACGAGGGCGAGATCAACTACGTGATCCGCTACTTCCCGCTTCCCGGTCACTTCAACTCGATGAATGCAGCCATCGCCGCGGAAGCCGCCGCCCAGCAAGGCGAGTTCGAGGGCATGTACCACCGACTGTTCGAGACCCAGACTCAGTGGGGCGAGCAGCAGGTCTCACACGCGGATCTTTTCCGCACGTTCGCCGAAGACCTCGGCCTCGACATGGACGCCTACGACGCAGCCGTCGCCGACCCCGCCACCCAGGCGCGCGTCGAGGAAGACTTCAACGACGGCCAGAACCTCGGCGTCAGCGGGACGCCCTCGTTCTTCCTCAATGGTCAGAAGTTGGACCTCACCCAATTGTCCGATCTCACCGACGCTCTAGACGAGGCGACCGGGCGCTGACACACCCAACAGACCTCCGACTGATCCTGGCTACGCTCGACGGGTGAGCCGCGCGCATCGTCCCCTTTACTTGGCGGGGTTCACCACCGCATTCGGTGCGCACGGTGTCGCCGCAGCACTGGGCGTCGAGACCGAGAGCACCGGGCTCGGGTTCCTTGGCCTCGGGCTGATTCTGGCGATCTACGACATCGCTGAAGTCATCCTCAAACCGATCTTCGGTGCGCTGAGCGACCGTGTCGGCGCGAAACCGGTGATCGTCGGCGGTCTGCTGGTGTTCGCCGCAGCGTCGGTTCTCGGTATCTTCGCCACGTCGGCTCCGTTGCTCGCCATCACCCGTCTTGGACAGGGCGCCGCAGCATCCGCGTTCTCACCGGCGTCCTCCTCGGCAGTCGCGCGTCTCGCCGCACCGGGGCAACTCGGTCGTCACTTCGGCAAGTACGGCTCGTGGAAGGGGCTCGGCTACGCCGCCGGACCGCTGCTCGGCGCCGGGCTGATCATGTGGGCAGGCCTTCCCGCGCTGTTCGCCGCACTCGCGATCCTCGCCACGATTGGCGCCGCATGGACCGCAATCAGTCTTCCTCGGCTCGAGGTGCTTCCGAAGCAGCGCGCCACGCTCGCCGCGCTGGCTCGGGAACTTACTGCGCGGACCTTCCTCGGCCCCGTAATCATGCTTGCCGCCGCGACCGCGGTGCTCGGCGTCGCCGTCGGGTTCATCCCCTACCTCGGCACACGGATCGGTCTGGATCCGCTGGTTAGCATGGGCGCTGTCACCGTCCTCGCGATCGTCTCAGCCGTCATCCAACCCCGCATCGGCCGCCTCCACGACACGGCGCCAGCCAGAGCGACCGGTCTGATGATCGCAGGCGCGGGGATGCTCGTCGCCGGGCTGGTGCTCATGGCAGTCCTTCCCTCTGCCGTAGTCCTCTACGCGGCCGCCCTGCTGTTCGGTGTCGGTGTCGGTCTCATCACTCCGTTGGGCTTCGCAGTCCTCGCGGCGGCCACCGCTCACGAGAGGATGGGCCGGACGATGGGGAGCGCGGAGCTCGGACGAGAAGTCGGCGACGCGGGAGGGCCGATCCTCGTCGGCGTGATCGCGGCTGCAGCGACTCTTCCGATCGCACTGGGCAGCATGGCACTCGTCACTCTCGTTGCCGCGTCAATGAGTTCGCTACTGCTGCGAACGACGTCGGCATCGGGAGGCGCCGAGGATCGTTGATCGTGACCGGTGTGGGGGAGTCGTTGAGCCCGATGGCGGTTCACGCAGCTGACGAATGCGGCCGGAACTCGCACACTGCGCAGGTGCCGTCAGTCACGAACTTGTGGCCGTCGATGGAACAGTCCCAGCCTCTGATCGTCAGGCGGTTCTCGCGGGCCCCCAGCGCCGTTCTCGCACGCGCACACGCGCCACATGGGTCCGACGTGCCGGTCGGATGCTTCGCGCAGAACGGCGAGTCCGCGTTATGCGTGACGACGTCCGTGACGTCACGCGACGCGTAGGCGCTCTTCTTCGTACGGGTATGAGAAGAGCCTGAGCCTACGTGCGCCGTCACGTTACGCGTCACGTCATCCGTCACGTCGACCCCGCGGCCATCCCGCTGCCGATCGCGGTACTCCTTTTGGCGACGCCTGGCGCCCTCCCGGTACCGACTCACTTCCTCCGCCGTCGACTGGCGCAGGTCCGTCGACCATCCGACCAAACGGAACCCGTCGGTGTCCCGTACCCAGAGGCCGGCCCGCTCGAGCTCGTCGAACGCGTCAGCGTCGTCGCCATCTGGGTGGAGGTACTTCGTGTAGCGAGAAGGAACCTGCCCGTCCGTTCCCTGTCCGTTGCACCACATGAGGGCACCGGCGAGCACGCGGAACGCGCGGTCGCTCAGGTTGTCGATGCGGATGCTCCCGAGCCATTCGGCGGGGAGTCGTGCGTCGACCATCGCCGTGGGTTGGTTCGGCTACGGCTCGACGCCGAAGACCCGCAAGAGCGCCGCGCGAGGGATCATCCGGCGCGGACCGAGCTGCACGGTCGGAATCGTGCCGCGCTCGACGCCCAGCTTGATCGTTCGATACTCCACCCCGACTAGGACGGCAGCGTCCTTGAAGGTGAGGGCCAATGCGTTCGGTGAGCGGTTCATCGTCGTCTCCTTTTGAGCCACGTTTGTCAGCGCATGCGCACACCGTAGCACTCCTGGGCCAGATGTGTCATGAATCAGTCATGACGCACCTTGTTCAGCGAATACCGGCCTGGGATACTGTCGGCATGCCCGAGTTCGAGACCGAAGACGTCAGCAAGGAGCGCGTGGCGCTGGGCAATGGTGTCGAGGTGCCGACCAGCTGGTCCGTGGTCGTCAGTGACGAGCCCGGAGTGCCGGGAACCATTCGCATCGAAGTCGTCCACGACACTCGGCTGAACCGAGCTGTCGCTGCGGAAGTGAGAGTGCTGCGCCAGGGAGGCGGCGATGAGGTAACGAGCCTCACGCTCCGCGAGGTGCGTGTGCAGCACGCCCTGCAGGTGAGTGGACTGCTGGTCTCCACAGTTTCCGAGCCGGGCCACGCGGTTGTCTCGGGCGCGGGGTACATTCAGCGGATGCAGAACCGTGAGGGTCGAGATCTTGCGGCAAGCGTCATCGACGCAACGCGGACGTATGTCCTCGCGGCTGCGATCAATCTGCCACCGCTCAAGGCTGTCGCCGACGGCCTCGGAGTGAGTCAGAGCACCGCCACCCGCTTGATGAATCGCGCCCGCGTCGAGGGATTGGCTCCAGGGGTGAGTCTGCCGGATTTGGGAGCAACGGGTCCGATCGCCGGACCGGCTGCTCCGAACGGACCGGGACTGGGAAGGTAGAGGCGGATGCCGCGGCGATCAAACCAGGACGGGACGATCTCGCCCTACACGACGCCGGGCGGCGAGACGCAGTACCGGATCGCATACTGGGTCGAGCGGCCAGACGGGGACACGGTCCGACGGTTCCGGCGCGGGTTCGCAACCGAGCGCGACGCCCGCGACGCGCTCATCGAAGTTCAGGTCGACATCCGACGCGGAGACCACGTCGACGAGACCCGGGAATCGTTCAACAACTACGCCGAGAAGTACTTCGACTCCCTTCGCGTGCGACCCACCACCCTGGCCGGCTATCGGAAGCATTTTCGCGTCCACGTGCTCCCGTCCTCGGTTGGCCGCACGCCGATTGCCGACATCTCGAAGGACCAGCTCAACCGGTTCTACCGTCAGCTCGAGCGGAACGGTCGCAAGGATCGCGGCCACTTGGGAGAGCCTCTCGGGCCGGCGACCGTGCGACACATTCATGTCCTGATCTCGCAGGTGCTCCAACACGCTTTGGAGGACGGGCTGGTTCGCTTCAATGCCGCCAAGCGTGCGTCTCCGCCGACCAAGCTCGAGGCTGCACCGCCGGAGATGTCGACTTGGTCGGCGGAGGAGGCGCGTCTCTTCCTCGAGTGGTCCGAGTCGTCGGGCGACTACCTTTGGCTCGCCTGGCTCACGCTTCTGGGCACCGGCATGCGGCGCGGCGAGATCCTCGGCCTTCGTTGGAAGGACCTCGACCTCGAGAACAACGTCATCACGATCGCGCGCGCCATGTCATACGTGAAGGAGGCGGGCAAGCCACCGGTTATCGACTTCCGCGCCACCAAGAGCGGCCGCGTTCGCAACGTCGACATCGACGCTCGCCTCGCCGACGCGTTCCGGTCGAAGCGAGACATGCTTCGCGCGGTGTCGCCCGAGCTGGCGCGAGGAGAGCACCTGGTCTTCTGCAACCGGTACGGGCGGCCCCACAACCCGACGCAGTTCTCGCGGCAGTGGCGTGAACGGGTGCTCAAGGCCGTG